>NZ_FR886743.1:0-66153 GCF_000436615.1 Blautia sp. CAG:237 | reverse complement strand
CTCTTCCGATCGACGGAATCGTGATCGTAAGTTCTCCGCAGGATCTTGTCAAGATGATCGTCAAGAAAGCTTACAACATGGCAGAGATGATGAAGATCCCGGTACTTGGAATCGTAGAGAACTACAGCTATGTCAAATGTCCGGACTGCGGAACTCCGATCAAGATCTTTGGTGAGAGCCATATCGACGAGATCGCAGCAGAACTGAATGTACCGGTATTAGGCAAGATGCCGATCGACATGGCATATGCATCCAAGGCAGACAGCGGTGCTTTCGATCAGATCAACAACGAATATATCACAAAAGCAGTAGAGGTTATGCCACAGTAAATTCAGGGAGCTCCCGTCAGGGGGCTCTTTTTTTCAGAACATTTCCAGGAATCGTTCTGCCGCCTGGGACACGGGCAGGTTATCGTGCTGGACAAGGATCAGCTGGCGGGACGGAAGCTGTTCTGTAAGAGGGATTGGTTTGAGAGAATCTTCTGGATCCAGCATATAATCAGGAACACACGCGATGCCAAGACCGATCCTTGCGAGATCCATCAGGAGGTCATTACTGTTGAGCTCGACTTCCGGCAGCAGTTTCAGATCATGCGCGGCAAAGGTATGATAGAGATATTCACTGGTCGTGCTCTTGGAAGAAAGCATCAGGATCGGATATTCCAGAAGCTCTTTCAGCGAGCAGGGCAGATGCTTGAAGGCAAAACAGTCCGGGTCACCTACGAACACATCGTGGAAATCTTTTAATACTTTGACTTTCATATGGTTTCCGAGGCGGGAGTTTGGTGAGTTGCACACGATCAGGTTGACCTGTCCTTTTTCCAGAAGTTCGACACAGCCGATCGAAGTGCTGTTGGTGACTTTGATCCGGACATCCGGGTAAGACTGGTGGAACCTGCGGAAATATTCGATTAGGAAATAACGGCAGATCGTGTCACTGGCACCGATACGGAGCTGTCCTTTGAGCATGTTGTCGCCCGAGAGCAGGGCTTCCCCTTCATCAAGCATCAGAAGGGCGGGCTTGACGTGCTCCAGAAGAAGTTCTCCTTCCGGCGTGAGGAGGACTTTTTTTGTACTGCGGATAAAGAGCGTGTGGCCGAGTTTTTTTTCCAGGGTCTTGATCGACTGGCTGACGGCAGACTGAGAGATAAAAAGCTGGCGGGATGCCTCTGAGAAACTTAAAGTCGTAGCTACATAATAGAAAACTTTGTATAATTCGAGATTGATGTCCATAAGAAACCTCCATTTACTGATTAGTATATCTAATAAAAAATATAAGATATATTAATTTTACTAATGATATTTGTTATGATACTATATATTTTGTAAAATAACAACTATTCTATCCCAAAAAACAACCAGAGTTACTGCTCACGGGAATGCCTGTGAACAGTAACTACCAAAACCAATGATTACTATCTGAAAGGAGTTTCTAATGAGTAACGTAAGACGCGTTTATGTAGAAAAGAAACCAGCCTATGCTGTACAGGCAAAAGAATTAAAGCATGAGATCAGTAGCTATCTCGGAATCAAATCCGCAACGAATGTAAGAGTGCTGATCCGTTATGATGTAGAAAATATTTCAGATGAAGTTTTTGAAAAAGCATGCAGAACCGTATTTGCAGAGCCGCCGGTTGACGACTTGTATCTTGAGAAATTTGAAGCCGCAGAAGGCGCGAAGATCTTTTCTGTAGAATATCTTCCGGGACAGTTCGACCAGAGAGCAGATTCCGCTGTACAGTGTGTGCAGTTCCTCGATGGAGATGCACAGCCGATCATCCGCTCTGCAACGACTTATGTAATAGAAGGAAATGTAACAGACGAAGAATTTGATGCCATCAAACATCACTGCATCAACCCGGTAGACTCCCGTGAGACAGGACTTAAGAAACCGGAAACACTGGTTACCGTATTCCCGGAACCAGAGGATGTCAAGATCTTTGACGGTTTCAAGGATATGCCGGAAGCAGACCTCAAAGCACTGTATGATTCTCTGAATCTTGCAATGACCTTCAAGGATTTCCAGCACATTCAGAATTATTTTAAGAACGAAGAAAAACGTGATCCGTCCATGACCGAGATCCGTGTACTGGATACCTATTGGTCTGATCACTGCCGTCATACCACATTCTCCACAGAACTTACCGATGTGAAGTTTGATGAGGGCGATTACAAAGAACCGATCGTAAAGACTTATGAGAAATATCTTGCTGACAGAGAAGTTCTCTACAAAGGCCGTGACGACAAATTTGTCTGCCTGATGGATCTTGCCCTGATGGCAATGAAGAAACTGAAATCCGAGGGCAAACTTGCTGACCAGGAAGAATCCGATGAGATCAATGCCTGCAGCATCGTTGTACCGGTAGATGTAGACGGCAAGGAAGAAGAGTGGCTCATCAACTTCAAGAATGAGACACACAACCATCCGACAGAGATCGAGCCGTTTGGTGGTGCTGCTACCTGCCTCGGCGGTGCGATCCGTGACCCGCTTTCCGGACGTACTTATGTATATCAGGCAATGCGTGTGACAGGTGCTGCTGACCCGACTGTATCTGTGAAGGAAACCCTCAAGGGCAAACTTCCTCAGAAGAAACTTGTCAGAAGTGCAGCTCACGGCTACAGCTCCTATGGCAACCAGATTGGTCTGGCTACCGGTTATGTCAAAGAAGTCTATCATCCGGACTACGTTGCAAAACGTATGGAGATCGGTGCTGTTATGGGTGCAGCTCCGAGACGCGCGGTCATCCGTGAGAACTCTGATCCGGGCGATATCATCATCCTTCTCGGAGGACGTACCGGACGTGACGGTATCGGCGGTGCTACCGGTTCCTCCAAAGTACATACAGAGGCATCCATCGAAGTCTGCGGTGCAGAAGTCCAGAAAGGTAATGCGCCGACAGAGCGTAAGATCCAGCGTATGTTCAGACGCGAGGAAGTCAGCCACATCATCAAGAAATGTAATGACTTCGGTGCCGGCGGTGTATCTGTTGCCATCGGTGAACTTGCAGACGGACTTCGCGTAGACCTCGACAAAGTTCCGAAGAAATATGCCGGCCTTGACGGAACAGAGATCGCAATCTCTGAATCCCAGGAGCGTATGGCAGTTGTTGTAGATTCGAAAGACGTAGATACCTTCCTTGGCTATGCAAACGAAGAAAACCTGGAAGCGATCCCGGTTGCAGTCGTTACAGAGGATCCTCGTCTTGTCCTTACCTGGAGAGGCAAGGAGATCGTAAATATTTCCCGTGCTTTCCTTGATACCAACGGTGCACATCAGGAAACAACCGTAGAAGTTGAGATCCCGAACAAAGAGGGCAACCTTTTTGAAGACCGCCCGGATGTAGCAGATGTCAAGGCAAAATGGCTCGAGACACTTGCTGACCTCAATGTATGCTCACAGAAAGGCCTCGTTGAGATGTTCGACGGTTCTATCGGAGCCGGAAGCGTATTTATGCCATACGGCGGTCAGTATCAGCTTACCGAGACACAGAGCATGGTAGCAAAAGTTCCGGTACAGAATGGCAAGACCGATACTGTAACGATGATGAGCTATGGATTTGACCCGTATCTGTCCTCTTGGAGCCCATATCATGGAGCTGCCTACGCAGTGACAGAATCTGTTGCAAGAATCGTTGCAACAGGTGGTGACTACAAGAAGATCCGCTTCACCTTCCAGGAATACTTCCGCCGCATGACCGAAGATCCTAAGAGATGGAGCCAGCCGTTCTCCGCACTTCTTGGTGCATATGCGGCACAGATGGGATTCGGACTTCCGTCCATCGGAGGTAAGGACAGTATGTCCGGTACTTTCAACGAGATCGACGTACCTCCGACACTCGTTTCCTTTGCAGTAGATGTAGCGAAGATCCAGGATGTCATCACTCCTGAACTTAAAAAAGCAGGAAACAAACTGGTATGGCTCCGTGCACCACACGATCAGTACGATCTGCCGGATTACGCAGGAATCATGGATCAGTATGAAAAACTTCACAATGATATCCAGAGCGGCAAAGTCGTTTCCGCTTATGCACTGGATCGTCATGGTATTGCAGCAGCCGTTTCCAAGATGGCATTCGGTAACGCACTTGGCGTAAAGATCGAGCACAATCTGGATCCAAGAGATTTCTTCGCTCCGGGATTTGGCGATATCATCATGGAAGTTCCGGCAGACAAAGTCGGCGAGCTTTCCATCACTTACACACTGATCGGTGAAGTTACTGACGACGGTAAATTCTCTTATGGAAATACCGTGATCACAGAGGCAGAAGCTGTAGAAGCATGGAAAGGAACTCTGGAAAGAGTCTTCAAGACCGTTTCCGGTGAAGCAAATGAAAAACCTGCCAAAGATGATCTGTACCATGCAGAAAACATCTATGTATGCAGACACAAAGTTGCAAAACCGCGTGTATTCATTCCGGTGTTCCCGGGAACCAACTGTGAATATGACAGCACCCGTGCATTTGAGAGAGCAGGCGCAGAAGTTGATGTCAAAGTCTTCAAGAACCTGACAGCAGAAGATATCCATGATTCTGTAGAACTCTTTGAGAAAGCGATCAACGAAGCACAGATCATCATGTTCCCTGGTGGATTCTCCGCAGGTGATGAACCGGATGGTTCTGCGAAATTCTTTGCAACTGCATTCCAGAATGCAAAGATCAAAGAGGCTGTTATGAAACTTGTAAATGAGAGAGACGGTCTTGCACTTGGTATCTGCAATGGTTTCCAGGCGCTCATCAAACTTGGTCTTGTACCATACGGTGAGATCTGCGGACAGAAAGAAGATTCTCCGACACTGACCTTCAACACCATTGGACGCCATATCTCCAAGATGGTCTACACCAAAGTTGTCAGCAACAAGTCTCCATGGCTTCAGAAAGCGCAGCTTGGCGGTGTATACTGCAACCCGGCATCCCACGGGGAAGGACGTTTTGTTGCCAATGATGAATGGCTCGCAAAACTCTTCGCAAACGGACAGGTTGCAACTCAGTATGTAACTCCGGCCGGAGAATTGAGCGCAGATGAAGAATGGAACGTAAACGGTTCCTACATGAACATCGAAGGTATCACAAGCCCTGACGGACGTATCCTCGGTAAGATGGCACACAGTGAACGTCGCGGTGACGGTGTGGCTGTCAACATTTACGGCGAGCAGGATATCAAGATCTTTGAGTCCGGTGTAGAGTACTTCAAATAAATAATATATGACAGTTTTGAGCCCTCGCTTATACGGCGGGGGCTTATTTTGTCTTGACGAAACTGGAAATTTTCGGTATCGTATTATCAGAATGAAAAATGTTTCATAGAAAATCGGGACAGCAAATGTGGCTCCTGAAACACGGATGAAGATCGAACAGGCGATGAAAGAACTGAACTATATTCCGAACGAACTGGCAAGGAGCATGTTCAAGCAGAAGGCGGGGATCGTGGCGATGTTGGTTCCGGATATCCGTCATCCGTATTTTTCCTCGCTTGCGAGACATATCGAAGATGAACTATACAAAAACGACTGCAAACTGATGCTGTGCAGTACCGGTGATGACCCGGAGAGAGAAAAAGAATATATGAAGATCCTCCGCTCCAATATCGTGGACGGTGTGATCATGGGTGTCAATAATCAGAAACGCAATAACTACAGCGAAACCAGCCAGAAATCCCTGAATCCTTACCAGGCAGTCATGGTACGCCGCAGATAAAATTATATGATAGATATACAGAAAAGGCAGATTATGTCGATTCCTCTGGAATTGATGTGATCTGCCTTTTTTGCCTGACGTATTAGGGGATGTTGGTGGTTACTATTCACAGGTAGTATCCCGCGAGGCGTTTTGCCATGAATATGGCAAAATCCCGAGACATACAGGGCAAAATGCCATCACCGAAGGTGATTTGGAATGCATTTTGACCAAGTTACTGTGAACGGAGTGAACAGTAACTGTTGGTGTTTTATCCATTAATTGGAAAAAGTATAACGGTTGAAATGTTATTGGGATAATGATATTATACATATGTAAACTAATAGTGCACAAATGTTAAAGGAAGAGAATGAAAAATAAAAAGAAAAGACCAAATAAATTCAGAATTCGACTGTTTATAATTTTTTGGATTGCCCTGGTTATTCCCTGTATGTTGATTTCCTATATTCTATATCAGAATTCACAGGAAAAATCAAAACAGTCCATGGCAGAAGATATTCAGCATACGCTGACAGAAAACATGGCATCTGTAGAAGGAAAACTGGATGCAGTTTCTGATGCGGGTGTATCGTTAAAATTTGCAATGGAACAGAACAATGTGGTGATGATTCCTGACCTGAAATGCAGGGATATTGATATTTACTCTCTGGTGCAGAAAACTTTTTCTACCTATACTTCTCTGCTGGATGAGACATATAATGTCGGCGGATTTTCTGGATTTTATCTTTATTACCCATATCGGCAGCTGCTGTTGGTATCTGATGCTACTTTTTTTCCAAATGTTCTGTCAAATACGATGGACTGTTATCAGGCAGAAGTGGGTAAATGGGGAATTGCGACACCCTATCAGAACATTATCTGCAATCCGACATTGGGAAAATATTTTAATGATTATGATCTGGTGCGAAATTATGAAATCCGTGACGAAGAAGGCAACGAACTATATCTGACTGCCTGCGTGGATGAGCGTTATATCAACAGGCTTTTGTCTGCAAATTTTCAGATTCAGCCGACCTGGCTTGCAATTCTGGATCCTTATGGAAATATAGTAAGTACCAAAGAACAGCAGGATTTCAAAAAAGTCAAAGATCCCTATACAGATATCATAAACTATATCACATCAAAAGAAGATGAACAGATCGGAGAACTGAGAATTGATGGAAGAAATTACATATTAAACTGGAACTATTCTGCAGCAAATAACTGGTATTATGTGAGTGTGACAGATGCAGGAAAGATTCTGTCAGAAAATGGTTTTCCAGATGAAATCAAAGTTTTTGCATTTGTATTTCTGACAGCAGTGGCCTTTGGTGCAGCCTGGACTGTAAATGCAATGATAGAAAAGAGAAATGAGAGAATGCTGTCGGTTCTTCATGATATCGAAAAACAGGTTTCGGAGAATAAAGTTCCGGATGTACTGCAAAAACCGGAACAAGGACGACAGGCAGATGAATATATGGAAGTCAGTGACGAATTTTACAGGATGACAGAACGTGTATGTAATGTAGCGAGGGCAGCTCTTAAACAGAAGGACAAAGTTACAATGACAACGATCCAGATGCTTCAGACAGAACTGGATCCGCATATGCTGTACAATTCACTGGAATCTGCGTACAGCATTGCAAAAATCAACAAGCAGGAAGAAATTGCACAGCTTGTTATGGCATTATCAAAATTTTTCCGGATCGCAGTATCAGGAGGAAAGCGGATCGTAACCTTCAGAGAAGCGTTTGAACTGTCAAAGCAGTATATCATAGTACAGAATGTGCGGGTCAATAATAAGATCACATTTGTGTATGATATCGATCCGGAAGTGGAAGAACTGGCGGTTCCGAAGTTCCTTCTGCAGCCATTGGTGGAGAATGCGGTAATTCATGGATTTCGAAATAAGAGTGACAAATGGAAGATAGAAATAACTGCTTTAAAAGAAAAAGACTGTGTACAGATTACCGTAAAAGATGATGGAATTGGGATGAGTGAAATGGAGCTGGAAAAACTGAACGAAAAGATATGTGATAATACTTTTGAGAATTCTATGGGAAACAAAGGATATGCACTCAGAAATCTGAATTATCAGATCCAGCTTCAATATGGGGAACGTTCCGGGCTTACGATCCGAAGTACTTATGGAGAGGGAACCACAGCAGTAATCAGACTGGAAAATATTTCTGAAGTGGAGAAAGGAGTTGTGTGATATTGCGGCTGTTAATTGCAGAAGATGAACTATGGTTACGAAAAAGGCTGGTATCGACAATCGACTGGTCATCATATGGGATTTCAGAAGTTTATGAGGCAGAAGATGGAGGCGAAGCACTGGAAATCGCACTGAAAGAAAAACCGGATATTGTGATTACAGATATCAGAATGCCGGAACTGTCTGGAATTGATCTTATGAAAAAATTAAATGAAAACTCCATATTTTCCAAAATGATCGTAGTAAGTGGGTATGATGATTTTGAATATGCACAGGGAGCACTCCGCATGGGTGCAATAAACTATCTTCTGAAACCGGTGGATGAAGAAGAACTGCTGGATAGCGTCAAACGCTGTGTGGAAGAACTGAAAAAAGAAAAAAATAAAGAAACAGTGTTTGATAAACAGTCAGCGGCATCTGAAATGCTGATGGAACATATTTATGAAGATCTGATTTTTGAAACTTCAGAAAAACGAACAGAAGAACTTCTGCAAAAATTAAGCAGGAAAGAAATAGGTTTTCCATTTCAGTCGGCAGCAGTTGTGAATATGCAGGTCAGAGAGCATACCTTTTTTGTGAATGATAAAGTGAAATCAGATATGTGGTCTGTGTACCAGTGGCTCAGACGAAATCTTCAGGAAGACTGCTATGAATGTCAGTATCTTTATATGAGAGGAAGCCAGATCGTACTGCTTTTATTCGGGGATGATCCGGAAGCGAAGTTCATGGAGCGGGTAGAAAACTGGGTTCAGCTGATTCTTGAGGCATTGCAGAAGGAACTGAATATATCACTGTTTATGGCAGCAGGAGATGTGACTGATGATTTTTCCGGAATCCACAGATCTTATGAAATGGCACAGAAGAAGATTAAAGAGAAACGTGCCGAAGAAAAAAGAATCCTGGCACTTCGTAATCAGGAGACAGAGCAGGAACTGAATACCAGATTTGATGATGTTTATGGAGAATATGATTTTAAATTGCTGATTAAAGAAATCCGTAATGGAGATTCAGAAAAAGCACAGACAGAACTTCAGGCGATTCTGCAAAGTTCCTCCAGACGTCTGCAGAGTGCAGATATGATGAAACTGCAGTTGTTTTATATGAATTTTATTAACAGGATTGCAGGAGCATGTCTTCCGGAGTGCGAGGCGTATGCAGATGAACTGGCGATGCAGTGCATGACTGTCATGCGGGAGCTGATTTATATTGGAAGCGATACGATTGTAACGGAAATGTGGGACTGCCTCAGAAAATTTGTCGAAAAACTTGTAGAAGTCTATCAGGAAAACAACGGGAAAAGAAAGCACTGGATGATTGATCAGGTTCTGCAGTATGTAGAAGAAAATTACAATACAGCATTGTCCACCAGGGATATTGCCGGCCGCTTTTTTATGAATACTTCGTATTTCAGCAAACTTTTTCATGAACAGATGGGATGCACTTTTTCAAATTATCTGATCAATGTAAGGGTAGAAAAAGCAAAAATGATGCTGACTCAGACAAATATGAAGCTGTACGATATTGCTGAGGCGGTAGGGTACACGAATGTACAGTATTTTTCGACCATATTTAAGGAAAAAGAAGGACTGACACCATCTGCATTCCGGCAGATGCGTTCTGCGGTAAAAGATGAATACACAGGAAAGTGATAAGAATGGAAAAAAGAAAGAAAATAGGGCTTCTGCTTTTGGCTGTCATTGGTATTACTGTCGCTTTGATTTGGGGAGTCCGGATACAGGAGATGAAAAACGAAAATACAGAAAATTTGGCAGATGAAGAGAAAAATGATGATTTAAAAGGGACGACAATTGCATCTGTAATTCTTCTGGAAGATCAGACCGAAAAAGTAATGCAGACTGCCATGCGCGTTACAGCAGAAAAATATGGGGCAACCGTCATTGAAGGGCAGAGCGGTGGAGAACTGGAAAGGGAAACACGACTGCTCAGTGACTATATGGAGCAGGAAGTGGATGCAATCTGCATTTATCCGGTCAGTCCGACGGGATCGCTTGCAGGTCTGGAAAATGCGGCAAAACAGGGAATTGACATTTATTCTGTGGATCTGAGCATGGAAAGTAAATGGCTGACAGGATATTGCGAAGCGAACCAGTACAATATCGGACAGATGGTTGGAAAAGAATGTGCAGAGTATATCCGGGAAAATTTTCCGGACAGGAAGCCAAAAACTGCAATCATCCAGTTCAGTGCACTGCTTCCGGATACCAGTAAAAGCCGGACGAGAGGATTTTTGTCCATGACACAGAGTCTGATTGATGTTGTTCAGGATGTGGATGCCTGGGATGCAAGTACATCGACACCAATTGTCAAAGAAGTGCTGGATGCCAATCCGGATCTGGATATGATCTTCTGCGCGAACGAAGGCGGTACAGTCGGAGCCGTTATGGCGGTGCAGAATGCGGGACTGAAGATTCCGGTGTTTGGAATTGATATTACGGAGCAGCTGGTGAACATGATGCTGGATGATGATAATATCCTGCAGGCACTTGGTGGTCAGGATCCGGTACAGCTTGGGGAACGTTCCATGGAAAATCTGTGCAGATATCTGATGGGAAAGGATTATGAATCTGAAATTGTAATTCCGGGAATTCTTCTGTCGAGAAGCCGTCCGGGAGAAGCAAGAGACTATATCGAAACGATGAGACAGATTCTGGAACAGGGCAAAAAATAACCAGAAAACAGATAAAAAAGACAATAAAATAAAACAAATTTAACAATGAACAGTAATGCAATACGGTGAAAATCACCAAAAACATTACTGTTTTTTGCTTTATAAAAACAAAAATGACAAACAAAAACCAAAAGTGGAAGATAGATTAAAGTGGTCAGCCTGCTATAATTTGATTAACAAAAACGAAACGGAAAACAACATGAGCAACAGAAGAAAAGTGAAATGTATGGGGTGTGAGTATGGAAACTATTTTGGAAATGAAAAATATTTCTAAACACTTTTCCGGTGTAAAAGCTCTGGATAAGATCCAGTTTGATCTGAGAAAAGGAGAAATCCATTCACTTCTCGGAGAAAACGGAGCCGGAAAGTCAACCATGATAAAAATTCTTGCGGGAATTCATACACCGACAGAAGGACAGATTTTTATCAATGGAAAAGAAGTAAAAATTGAAAAAGTAAGTGATGCAAAAGAACTTGGAATTTCAGTTATTCATCAGGAACTGAGTCTTGTTCCATATATGACAGTTGCAGAGAATATTTATCTCGGCAGGATGCCATCCAAAAAGAGTGGATTTGTAGATGACAGGAAACTGGAAGCAGATGCTTATAAAGTTCTGGAAAGACTGGGCGTTCAGGATGTGATCCACGTAAATGATTATCCGGCAAATCTGACAGTAGCACAGCAGCAGATGGTAGAGATCGCAAGAGCACTCTCGGTTGACAGCAAGATCCTGATCATGGATGAGCCGACAGCATCTCTTACCGAGCGTGAGACAGTACAGCTTCTTGAATTTGTTCAGATGCTTAAGAATCAGGGAGTTGCAATCATTTATATTTCACATCGTATGGATGAAGTATTCCAGATCTCAGACAGGATTACGGTGTTCCGTGATGGACAGTACATAGCAACCAGGAATATTGGGGAGGTAACTTACGATGATGTGATCCGTCTCATGGTTGGACGTGAAATGAAAGATGTTTATCCGGAAGTAAACCTGACAAAAGGCAAAGAACTTCTGAGAGTGGAACATCTGGATGATGGGAAATTTCTCAAAGATATTTCATTTGAACTGCATCAGGGTGAAATCCTTGGCTTCTACGGTCTGGTGGGAAGCGGCAGAACAGAGATTATGAGGTATTTGTTCGGTGTGGATAAAGGAGCTGCTTACAACGCATGGCTGGAAGGCAGAGAGTTTAAAGTATCAAATCCAAAGGAAGCAATTGAAGCAGGCATTATTCTGGCACCTGAGAGCAGAAAAGAACAGGGTCTGGTTCTCATACAGGATATTCGGTTTAATACAGTTCTGGCGATTCTGGACAAACTGATCCACGGAGTAAAAACAGACAAAAAGCAGGAAACAGAGATCGTAGAAAAATATATGAAAAAAATGCGGACAAAAGCAACTTCTGCAGCGCACATTACAGGGCAGTTATCCGGTGGAAATCAGCAGAAGGTCGTTCTTGCAAAATGCCTGGCTACCAACCCGAAGATTCTGATTCTGGATGAACCGACAAGGGGAATTGATGTAGGGGCAAAATTTGAGATCTATAAAATGATCACAGAGCTGGCAGAAGAAGGGGTAGGAATTATTTTCATATCATCAGAACTTCCGGAGATCCTGAATCTTTC
The DNA here is from genome assembly GCF_000436615.1 of Blautia sp. CAG:237. Lineage (NCBI taxonomy): Bacteria > Bacillati > Bacillota > Clostridia > Lachnospirales > Lachnospiraceae > Blautia > Blautia sp. CAG:237. The sequence goes on along the minus strand of NZ_FR886743.1, from coordinate 53,948 downwards.
AACAAGAGTGATTACAATGCATGAAGGACAGAAGACAGGTGAACTGGCAAGAGAAGAACTGTCAGAAGAACTGGTATTAAAATATGCAACAGGAGGTGCCAACAAATGACAACAAAGAAGGAAAAAATCTCCGGAGGCGTTCCAAAAAATCCGGTTATGAAGTATTTATACCTGAATAAAGGCATTCTGGCAGGAGCACTGGGAATCTTTCTCGTATTTGGATTTCTGACAGAATTTAAATTCTGGGGAAGAGCAAATGTTATCAATATTTTAAGAATCACCAGTCTTGACAGTATTGCAGCATTTGGTGTAACGCTCATCATTATCACAGGTGGTATCGACCTTTCTGTTGGTGCTCTGATGGCATGTGCAAGTACCTATTGTGCACTCCTGATCTCCAATGGTTTGCATCCAGCAGGTGCACTTCTGGTAGGTGTTCTGATCGCAACTGTGTTTGGTGCAATAAACGGTGGAATCGTTGCAAATACAAAAATTCCACCATTTATTGTAACTCTTGGAACCATGAACATTGGACGAGGAATTGCCTACACCTGTTCTGCAGGTACACCGATTCGTATTTCCGGTGATTTCGGAGAAATCGGAAACGGATATTTAATGAATACGATTCCATATCCGATTATCTATACAGCTGTTATTCTGGCAATCACTTATGTTCTGCTCAATAAGACAAAGTTTGGCCGTGAAGTATATGCAATCGGCGGAAATGCAGAAGCTGCCAGATTCTCAGGAATCAACAGCAAAAAAGTTATCTGGATCGTATATACATTTGCTGGATTTTTGTATGGTATCTATGGTGTTATCTCCTGTTCCAGACTGTACAGTGGACAGCCGACACTTGGACAGGGATCAGAGCTTACTGCAATTGCAGCTGCAGTTGTAGGTGGAACCAGTATGAGTGGTGGTGTTGGAAGAATCGGAGCCACTTTTATCGGCGCACTGATCATGGATCTTTTAAGCAGTGGACTGAATTTCATGAACGTGCCGTTCTACTGGCAGTATGTGTGTCAGGGCGTTGTAGTTCTCGGGGCAGTATTCGTTGATCTTCAGATAAAGAAAAAATAAAAAATTAATATAAAAAACAAACAAGGGAGGATTCAAGGATGAAAAAAAGGTTAGTAGCAGTTTTAATGACAGCGGCAATGGTATGCAGTATGGGAAGTGTGTCCGCAGTATCAGTATTTGCAGAAGAAGAGACCGCAGAAGCCGCAGGGGATGAAGATGTGGTTTATGTAGACCCTCTTGAAGCGGAAGATGGACTGCCGTTTGCTGCTACCGAACTGAGCAAAGGCAAAACAATCGGTGTTTCTGTACAGACACATGCAAATGCATTTTTCCTCGCAGAGATCGACGGTGTTAAAGCTACACTGGAAAAAGGCGGTATTGATGCAGAAGTGATTGCACCTGACCCGGCAAATGATATCAACACACAGGTAGAGGATATCACACAGATGGTTGCCAGAGGCGTAGATGTTATTTTTGTAGATGCTCTTGACAAAGATGGAATCAAACCTGCACTGCAGGAAGCAGAGAGAGCTTCCATTCCTGTAATTGCGATTGATTCCAACGTAGAAGATAAAGATCTGATCGCATCTATTGTAGAATCTGATAATGTGGCAATGGGAAAAATGGCAGCGCAGACACTTTGTGATTCCATTGACGGCGAAGGTGAGATCGTAGTTATCAACTGGTCAACACTTCAGGCAGTACGTGAGCGTGTAGAAGGTCTTAAGTCAGTGATCGAGGAGTCTTATCCGAATGTAGAGATCGTAGCAGACCAGGATGCTTTTGGTGTAGTAGAAGATGCACAGAGTATTATGGAATCCTTCCTTCAGACTTATCCGGATGTAAAGGGAGTCTTTGCAATCAACTCTCCGACAGCACAGGGTGCAGCGGCAGCAATCAAGGCAGCAGGTCTGGAAGGCAAGATTTCTGTAGTAGATATCGATGGTGCACAGAATGATATCGATATGATCAAAGAAGGACAGATCCTCTGCTCACCGGTACAGTTCCCGAAGACGATCGCAAACAAAGCAATGGAATGTGCAGAACTTATCTGGGCAGGAAAAGAAGATGAGGTTGCAAAACATTACTATGTAAGCGGCGACAACATCACAGAAGAAAATCTCGACCAGTATGACGGAAATACATACTAAAGGAAATCCTGCATTAATTAAATATAGTTTCAGGTAAAAGAGAAAAGCACTGCAGGATAACGAGAGAATGTTATTATGTGGTGCTTTTCTGAATAAGGGGTGCTGAAAGATATGGCAGTAAAAACAAAATGGGCGATTATCGGGACAGGATATATCGCGAATCAGTTTGTATCCGGGATGCGTGCAGTGGAGGATGCGATTCTGGAAGCTGTTGTTTCCAGAAGTGAAAATTCAGGCAAAAAATTTGCACAGAAATATGGTTGTGAAAAAGTCTACACAGATCTGAAAACAATGCTGGATACAGAAAAAATCGATATCGTATATCTGGCAATTCCGAATTCCTGTCATTTTGAATATATTATGGAGATTCTGGAAAGAGGAATCCCTGTACTGAGCGAAAAACCAATGGTTGATAATGGAAAGCAGCTTACGCAGGTTTTGAACAAAGCAAAAGAAAAGAATACATTCCTGATGGAAGGCATGTGGACGAGATGTTTTCCGGCAGTCATACAGACAAGAAACTGGATCAAAGAAGGACGGATCGGAAAGCCACTGACAGTCCGTGCCGGCTTTGATATCAAGCCGGATATTGATGACTGGCAGCCCTGGAAAGCCGGAATCAAATATGCAGCAGGTGCACTTCGGGATGTTGGAATTTATTCTCTTGGAATGGCGTATCTGGTATTCCCGGAAGGCCCACAGAAGATTTATTCCAATATGAAATCAAACGGAGAGGTAGATGAATGTTTCCAAATGCTTCTCACGTATTCAGAAGGCAGAGCAGCAATACTGAGCGGAGCATTTAATCAGATAGGAAATGCAGAAGTGGAGATCGTGGGAGAGGAAGGCAGGATCCTGATAGGACCGGAATTCTGGCATCCGACCACGGCAAAGCTGATTTTAAACAATGGAAAAAAAGAATGTTTCAGTGAGGAGTACTGTGAAACAGGATTTCAGTATGAAATACAGGAAGTTATGAAATGTCTGGAACAGGGAAAGAAGGAGTGTCCGCATTTCACCTGGAAAGAGTCGATCGCAATTGGAGAACTGATAGAAAAGACCCGAAAAGAATGGGGAATCCTTTATGCATCAGACTGACGCACAAATTCAGAAAGGGCAGATTGAGTATGAAAGAAATATTATTAATGGCGGTTGACCTTGGTACAAGCTTTATCAAAGCAGGGGTTTACAATACAGAAAGTCAGTGCATTGCAATTGAGATGGAACCTGTGAAAGACTACCGTCCAAAGCCGGGAGTTTTTATTCAGAAAGGAGAAGAACTTCTTGCATCGGTAATTGCGTGCATGAAAAAAGTCGGAGAAAAAATCGGTGACAGAAAGAAGAATATCGCAGCGATTTCTTTTACCGGACAGATGTCAGGATTCATGGGAGTTGATAAAGACTGGAATGATATCACAACCTGGTCCTGTTCCCTGGACAGTCGTTATATGCCATATGCAGAGCGGCAGATGAAAGAATTAAAAGATGAGTTTCTGAGAGTCGGAGGAACCAACTTTCCACAGATGGCACCAAAGGTAGAATGGTTCCGCAGCGAATATCCGAAAGAAAGCGAAAAGATTGCGAAGTATCTGATGATCAGTGGCTATGTAATCGGAAAACTGGGCGATATCTCTACAGAAGATGCAGTAATGGACAGATCGTTTACAGAGTGGACAGGACTTGCAGATGTGCAGAACGACCGTTGGTCAGATGAAATCTGTGATGCGATCCATCTGGACCAGAAATATCTTCCGAGAATCGTAAATTCAAATCATATCTGTGCACATCTGAACAAAAAAATGGCAGCAGAGTTAGGGTTTACAGAGGGAATTCCGCTGGTTTCCGGTGCAGGTGACAAAGTAGCAGGATGCCTGGGGGCAGGAATTGTGGACTATGGTGATACGATTTTTGAAGCTTCATCTTACGGCGAAGTCAGCACCTGTGTACCGGAATATCGACCGGATATGGAAGAACGCAGACTGGATGTTCTGCCATCGGCGATTCCAGGTGACTTCTATGCGACACACTTTGTTGCAGGTTCAGGAATTACACTGGACTGGTTTATGAACACTTTTGTGAAACACGAAGGAATCACTTCCAAAGAGATGTTTGCACAGATGGAAGAAGAAATGAAAAACATCCCGCCTGGATGTGACGGACTGATGGCGATCGGACTCCTTGGAGGAAATTCCATGCCATCTGATGGTGCACTTCGTGGAATGTGGATGGGATATGACTGGAGCCACAGCAAAGCGCATTTTTACAAGGCTCTGATTGAAAGCTTTACTTATGATTTTACGTTATGTATGAACAGCATTGAGAGACTGTATCCGGAATATACGATTGATCTGGTCAAAATTATAGGAGGCGGTGCAAAATCACCGGTCTGGACGCAGCTCAGTGCAGATATCCAGAACAAAAAGTATACGACCATCAACAGAGATGACGTGGCAATGTGGGGCGTATCCATTCTCGCCGGAAATGCAATTGGTGTATTTGGAGATCTTAAAGAAACCGCAAAGAAATTTGTAAGCAGCAAGACAATCTACACACCAGATCCGGAGAATGGAAAACGGTATTATAAATACATGAATCTGTATAAGAAATATGTGACAGAGCTGCATGATTTCTATAAGAGGATCCAGGATCTTGCGAATGAATAAAGGCTGACAGGAGGAACGGAGAAATGAGTTTGACAAAATCACAGGTAGAATCTATTGTACGGAATACAATTACAGAATATGTATCAGAAACAACTGTTTCCGGCAAAATGAAAGCATATGTGATGAATGAAGAAAGAAAAATGGTGATCAAAGAGATGCCGGAACCAGTTCCGAAAGCAGATAACATGATTGTAAAAATTAATTATGCATCTATCTGCGGAACCGATTTCAGAACTTTTATGAAAGGCAATGCCAAAATTACCCCACCGAGGATCATGGGACATGAATCGGCAGGAGTTGTAATACATGTCGGTGCGTATGCAGAAGGAAAAGGATTCAAAAAAGGAGACCGTGTAACGGTAGCACCGGCAGTAGGATGCGGCAAATGCTGGTCCTGCCAGACCGGTCACACCAATATGTGCGATTCTCTTAAGACATTTGGTTTCCAGTATGAAGGTGCTTTTGCAGAAAAAATGGAAATTCCGAAGCACGTTATTGATATGGGAAATGTGATCAAAATTCCGGACAGTGTTTCTGATATGTCAGCAGCACTTTCTGAACCGGCAGCATGTGCATTTAACGCACAGACCTATCTGAATATTCAGCCAGATGATTATGTAGTCATCTATGGAAGTGGATACATTGGCTGTATTCATGCAGAACTTGCCCGTCTTGCAGGTGCATCCAAGATTATCATGGTAGAAATTGCAAAACCAAGAATTGAGATTGCAAAGAAAATGATTCCGGACATTATCGTAATCAATCCGAAGGAGCAGGACACTGTAGAGGAAGTGAAACGAATCACGAACGGAAGAGGCGCAAATGTTGTAATCACAGCACTTTCTGTTCCGAGTGCCCACACAGAAGCACAGATCATCGCAGCCAAGAGAGGACGAATCAGCCTGTTCGGTGGAATTGCAGGCGACGGAAAAGGATATCTGGACAGTAATCTGATTCATTACAAAGAACTTTCCATTCATGGTGTTCATGCAACTACCGCAGGAATGATGAAAGAAATCATCAGATATGTGGAAGAGGGAAAACTGAACCTGGAAAAATATGTAACAGATGTCTATGATCTGAAGGATATTTCAGAAGGCTTCCTGGCAATCAGAGACAGAAACGCAATGAAAGTACTGGTTCACCCATAATCTTCCGATAAATATTGACTTTTTTAAAGCAATATGATACTCTGAATCAAGAACGAAAGTTACTTAATGCGTATCATTTGTTCATAGAAAGGCTTAGGATGAATGGAGGAAGTCAATATGAACTACAAAGAATTGTACCAGCCTGCACATACCATCATTGGTAAGGGCTGCATTCAGGAGATACCAAGATATATCGATACCATAGCCGGAAATAAGGCGCTGGTCGTTACGGATGAGGGATTGTATAAGATTGGTACAGTGAAGAAGGTAACAGATGTTTTGGATCGTGCCGGTAAACCGTATGCGCTGTATACCGGAGTTAAGCCAAACCCGACCGTATCCCTGGTCAATGAGGCGAAGGCAGTTTACGACAGAGAGGGATGCGACTACCTGATCGGAATCGGAGGCGGTTCCCCGCTGGATGTATCCAAAGCAATCAGTATCCTGGCAAAAAACGGCGGTAATATCGAAGATTACAATGGACTTGACAAATCAAAGAAATCCGGTGTTCCGCTGATCGCGATCAATACAACAGCCGGAACAGGATCAGAAGTTACCAGAGCATATGTAGTAACAGATGAAGTTCGTAAAGTAAAGATGCTGATGGTCGATGCACACTGCCTTTCCTATCTGGCACTGAACGACCCGGCACTGATGGTGGATATGCCGGCACCCCTTACCGCAGCTACCGGAATGGATGCTCTGACCCATGCGATCGAAGCCTATGTTGCGAAGTCGCATTTTCCGTTTACTGACGGTCTGGCACTTGAAGCAATCGGACTGGTAGCCAAATCCCTGCAGAAAGCCTGCGAAAATGGACGCGACATGGATGCAAGAACAGATATGTGCTGGGCAGAATATATGGCAGGGCTTGCTTTTTCCAATGCAGGACTTGGCATGGTACATGCGATGGCTCATCAGCTTGGTGGATTTTATAATACACCGCATGGAGTTGCAAACGCGATCCTCCTTACACACGTAATGAAATTCAATCTCCCTTCCTGTAAGGAACGCTATGCAGATATTGCACGTGCACTCAAGATCAATACAGCACATATGACACCAGATCAGGCAGCAAATGCAGCAATCACCTATATTGAACAGCTTGCAGAAAGAATACATATCCCGAAATTATCAGAGACTGCATTCAAACCGTCGGATGTGCTGACACTTTCTCTTCATGCACTCGAAGATACCGGAATGCCGGAGAATCCAAGAGAAGCAACCCTTGTAGATGTACAGAAAGTGTTCATGGATGCATACTACGCAAAATAAATAAAAAAGACAAACAGGAAATGCCCCCTGCATTCAGTTTGAAATGCAGAGGGCATTTTGCTGTTTGATACATATCGAAAAGACAACTAAAGTGAACTGGCAGTCTATACAGCATCGGCACAGAGCTGCTCATCCTTGCTGAGAACCCACTGTGCAGTCTCTTCGTTTGTGATCAGGACATTGACGATCTTACCCTTAAGTGCACCGAGGATACAGTCTACTTTGCTGAGACCCTGGGCAACACCGATCCGGTATTTCTTATTTCGGATATCCTCAAGCGGGACAGCGGCTGTGCGCTGATCCAGTTCCTGATCGCAGATATTTCCGTTAATATCAATGAGATGTGTACAGATATCGCCGACTGCACCTCTGGCAGAAAGTTCATCCATCTTGTCCTGGCTGATGTAGCCGGTATGTACAAGTGCACTCTTAGGTCCGAAAGAACCCATAGTCACGAGTGCGATGTTGGCGTCACGCCCATACTGGAAAACTTTGCCCATGTTGTGATCCTCCTCCAGAAGATCACGCATTTTCCTGGAATCGAGAACTGCCGGCATCGGAAGGATAAAAGAAGAACTTCCGAGAGCGGTAGAAAAATTCTGGGCGATCTCTGTTGCAAAAACGTTCTTGTTCAGATTGCTGACACCACCGCAGAGCTGGACATTGATGATATCACGAAGATCATCTCTGCGGATCAGTGCCTTGGAACATTCGTAAACAGTGGCACCCCAGGAAAGGCCAATGATATCACCATCCTGAAGAATAGTATCAAGATACCTGGCTGCTTCCAGTCCAAGCCGGGAAAGGGATGCAATTCCCTCGGACATCGGAACGATCCGGACTTTCTCCAGACCGAAATGCTCACGAAGATTTTTCTCCAGAGGAGTTTCGATGCTTAAGGGGTCTATTACCTGAACCTTGACAATACCATTCGATTTGGACTCGTTCAGGAGTTTGGAAATATATGGACGGGAAAGTCCAAGTTTCTTCGCGATCATTTCCTGACTGTAATCATTCTCGTAATAAAGTTTAGCCACTTTAACAAGCAGCTCAATTCGTTTGTAATCTGGCATAAGCTGTGTTCTCTTTCTTTTTCATAATATTTTCGATAGTTCTACTTACTGCGAGTATAACACAAATTGTTCTGTATCGCAATAAGGCTTTTGTCAATTTGTTGTCAAAATATTCGCTAAAAAGAAAACTATTGGCTGAAATGATGAACGAAAATGCAAGAAAAAAATGTTTATAATGCAAAATAGAAATAAAACAAATTATTAACGAGCAAAAAATGGATAAACTCCCAAAAAGTGATTGACAATATCAAAATCGTATAGTAATATTCAATTATAAACAAACGATACAAGTGCAGTAACAAATGTTCATAGTAACAAATGTAAGAACAAAAGAAAATAGAAAATTCCGATTTTATTAGCGCGGAGGTTAAAGATGGAAGCTTATTTTATGGGGATAGACACCGGAACTCAGGGCGTGCGGATTGGAATCAGCGATACCAGAGGAAAACTGATCTTTGAGAAGGAACAGAAATGGGAGACAGAATTTCCAAAGGTTGGATGGGCTGAACAGAATCCGTTGAACTGGTGGGAAGCTGTCAACGGAATTTTTGAACAGATTGCACACACATTGGATTCTGAGATCCGACAGAATATCAGAGCCTGTTGCGTATGTGCTACCTCTACCACTGCTATTCCGGTAGATCAGGAAGGCCGCCCGCTCATGAATGCCATGATGTGGATGGATGCCCGGTCAAGAAAAGAAATGCAGGAGATCAACGATACCGGTCATCCGGTACTTGATTACTGTGGCAAGGAGACATCCTTCGAATGGATGATTCCCAAAGCACTCTGGATCAAGAGACACAGGAAAGATATTTATGATGTCTGTTACAGGATCGTAGATCAGCTTGACTGGATGAATTATCAGTTATGCGGGGAGTGGTCAAGTTCAATCTGCAATACAACCTGCAAATGGAATTATGTTTCTTCCATGGGCGGTTATCAGAGAGATTTTTTTGAGCAGATCGGTTTTGAAGATTATGAAGAAAAACTGACCATGCGGGTCGACAAGATTGGGGATCCGGTAGGAACCATTCGCCCGGAACTCAGTGAGAAATATGGCTTTTCCAGAGAAATGCAGATCGTGCAGGGCGGCATTGACGCCCATATGGCAATGTTTGGTCTGGATGTCCTGAAGCCAGGCAAGCTTGGCGTTATCATGGGAACAAGTTTCGTACATCTGTGTCTTTCTGATGAGAAACCAGATATGAAAGGTATCTGGGGACCTTACGATGGAGCAGTCCTTGATAATATGTGGCTCCTTGAAGGCGGACAGATTTCTGCCTCCGGACTGGTAAACTGGTTCCGGCATAATTTCCACATTCCGGAAAAGGACGGCAATCCATATGGAAACCTTCTGGGAATTCCAGATGAGATTCCGATCGGTGCAGACGGAGTTACCGTACTCGATTTTTTCCAGGGAAACCGTACACCATATAAGGATGCAATGGCAAAGGGCGTGATCTTCGGTCTGAACATCAAGCATACATGGAAACACATTTACCGGGCAGTTCTGGAATCTGTTTCCTACGGAACACAGAATATTATCCGAAACTTTGAAGAACAGGGATATCCGGTAGAATCCATTACAGCATGCGGAGGCGTAACCAAAGACCGCCGCTGGCTGCAGATGATCTCAGATGTTACCGGAAAACCGATCATTGTAAATGAAAATATACAGGCAGGTGTCCTTGGCTGCTGTGTTGTAGCGGCATCCAAAGGAAGATTCTACGATGATTTTCAGTCAGCAGCAGCCCACATGATAAAACCGAAATTTATTGTGGAGCCGGATATGCAGAACCACGAAGAATATCAGCCATATTTCCATAAATACCTGGAATTATATGAAAACCTGAAAAATCTGATGCATCAATAAGCAGAGGCAAAGGAGGAGTACATAGTGCAGGAACGTGACAACATTCTGGAAATGCGAAAGATCGATAAGTTGTTTCCAGGAGTTAAGGCATTGGATGGAGTGGACTTTTCGGTAAGAAGAGGCGAAGTACACTGTCTGATCGGCGCCAATGGAGCCGGTAAATCTACATTGATGAAGATTCTTTCAGGAGCTTATGTAGAGGATGGCGGCGAGATCATTTTTGACGGTGAGAAACTCAAACCGCATGGAACACTGGAACGTAAGAAAAAAGGCATCTCCGTTATTTATCAGGAACTTTCTCTGGTAAATGAACTTACGGTAGGTGAAAACGTATATATCAACAATTACCCGAAGACAAAATTAGGAACTGTAGACTGGAAAGAGGTCTATAAGAAAACACAGGAAATTGCAGATGAGATGAACATGCAGATCGATGTCAAAGCCAAAGTCAGCAGCCTGAACATTGGCCAGAGGCAGATGACAGAGATCATGAAGGCACTTGCCAGCAATGCGAAGCTGATCGTTATGGATGAGCCGTCTTCAACGCTTTCCAAACGAGAGTTTGAAACACTGCTTCAGCTGATCAAAGACCTGAAAGCCAAGGGTATCACCCTGATCTACATCTCACATCATCTGGAAGAACTGTTTATGGTCGGAGACCGTATCACGATTCTCCGCGACGGCAAGTTTGTGGCCTGTCGTAACGCATCAGAGATCAACGAAGATCATCTGGTGGAATACATGACAGGAGCCAAAGTCAGCCAGAAAAACGAATATACAGAAGCAAAACCTCTGAATGATGAAAAAGTCCTCGAAGTAAAAGGGCTTACCAATCATAAAGTACGGAATATTTCCTTCGATCTTCATAAAGGAGAAGTTCTCGGACTGTATGGTCTGGTTGGTGCGGGCAGAACAGAAGTTATCCGTTCGATTTTTGGAGCAGACCCATACGAAAAAGGAGAAATCAAGCTTCATGGCAGACCGGTACATTTCAGACATACCGGTGAGGCGATCGCAAACAAGATCGGTCTGATCCCGGAGAACCGCAAGACACAGGGACTTGTCCAGATCCTTCCTGTCTGGGAAAACATGACAATGGTTGCACTTGACAAGTGCAAGAAAAATGGAGTCATCAACTATGGCGTGATCCGCGAAACCTGTGAACTTTATAAGAAGAGTCTCAATGTAAAAACACCGTCGATCAATACGGTGATTCAGAACCTTTCCGGTGGAAATCAGCAGAAGGTCATCATTGCGAAATGGCTGTTCCGTGACTGTGATATTCTTCTGATCGATGAGCCGACACAGGGAATCGACGTTATGGTAAAAGAGGAGATCTACAAGATCATCCGTAACCTCGCAGACGAAGGTAAGAGTATGATCGTGGTTTCTTCAGAACTGGATGAACTGCTTCGAATCTGTGACAATATCATTGTAATGTTCGATGGCAAAGAAGTTATGACTTCATCAAAAGAAAACTTTAATCCAGACAAAATTTTATCAGTATCTGTTACGGGGAGGAACGAATCATGAGAAAAGAACCTATGAAGATCGGCGATCTGCTTAAAAAATATAACTTACTGGTACTGCTGATCGTATTTATCGTTATTGCTTCTATATTATCACCAAATTTCCTGACAGTCGGGAATGTACTGAACCTCTTGCAGCAGGCATCAATACCGGGAATCGTAGCCATTGGTATGACCCTTGTAATCATCATCTCCGGTATTGATCTGTCTGTTGGATCTGTTGCAGCGTTTGCAGGAATGATCAGTGCGATCCTTGTAAGTAAAAATGTTCCTATTATTATAGCTGTACTTGCAGGTGTGGTTCTCGGAGCGGCACTTGGTCTTGTTACAGGTATCCTTATCGCCAAATTCGGACTTCCGGATTTCATTGCTTCCCTTGCAATGATGGAGATTGCCCGAGGTGCTGCCCTTCTGACTACACAGGGTGTCCCTGTTTTCGGACTTTCAAATGATTTCAAATTCATCGGCGGCGGTTTTATCGGCAAAGTATCTGTCAGCGGTATCATCTGGATCATTCTGACGATCTTCTTTGCATTGCTTCTGAAATATACATCCTTTGGCCGAAGCCTGTTTGCAATCGGCGGAAACCGTGAGGCAGCAACACTTTCCGGTATCAAAACAACAAGAAACTATGCGATCACTTATGTTCTCTGTGCAGCCCTGGCAGCGTTTGCAGGTGTTCTTACCGCATCCTGGCTGGCAACAGGACAGCCGACAGCAGGTGATGGAATGGAACTGAATGCGATCGCAGCATCCGTAATCGGCGGCGCCAGCCTTTCCGGTGGTATTGGTTCCATGCTTGGAACATTCGGTGGTGTATTCCTTCTGCAGATCATCACCAATATCTTTAACCTTGTAGGTCTTGCTTCTTTCTATCAGCAGATCGCCAAAGGTATCATTATCATCGCAGCTCTTCTTCTTAACAGAGCTATCGATGCAAAAAAATAACAGAATGATGAAGTACAAGGGGTGCTTATCATAATAAAAAACTACATCATTTTAAAGGAGGATTTCAACATGAAAAGAAAAGGTTTCCTTGCAATTCTGACAGCAATGGCAATGATCGGGTCTATGGGAGTTTGCGTTTACGCGGCAGACGACGCTGCATCCACAGAAGATGTTCTGGCTGATTACACAGGAAAAGCAGATTACAAGATTGGCTTCTCACAGTGCACACTGGCTTCTCCGTTTTATGTAACCATGAAAGAAGTTGCAGAAGATTATGCAAAACAGCTTGGTGTTGATTTTGTCTGTGTAAGTGCGGATGATGATGTTACCAAACAGAACAACGATATCAACGACATGATCTCCAGTGGAATCGATGCGCTGATCCTGAATCCGATCAATGCAGAAGGTGTTGCTCCGGCAATCGAAGCCTGTCAGAAAGCAGACATTCCGGTTATCACCGTTGACCGTAATGTAAATGATGGAAACACCGCTTATGTAGGCCGTGACAACGAAGAGATGGGAAGACTCGTAGGAGAAGCTCTTGTAGAAGAACTCGGCGGTAAGGACAAGGCAGAAGGCAAGATCCTTGAGATTCAGGGAACAGCCGGTGATACCGTTATGATGGCAAGACGTGACGGCTTCGAAGCTGCGATCGCAGAAGCTCCTGGCCTTGAAGTAATCCAGTCCGCATACTGCGATTACACAAGAAGCAAAGCTGTTACAGCTACACAGGACTTACTTCAGAGTAATGACGGCATCGTTGCTGTTTACGGACACAATGATGATATGTCCCTTGGAGCAGCTCAGGTTCTCGAAGAAAAAGGAATCGAAGGCGTTAAGGTAACAGGTGTAGACGGACTTATGGAAGCTGTTATGGCTATCCAGGATGGTAAATATTCCATCACAACCATGAATGACCCAGGTTCTCTGCTGAAAGTTGCTATGAACACAACTCTCAAAGTTCTGAATGGGGAAGATTATGACGAATTTGTAGATGCAGGTACTGGCGTTATTGACAGCAGCAATGTAGCCGATTATGTAGACGACAGCCTTGCTTTCGCAGCAATGAAATAATAGAAAATTTTGCAGGAAAAGGCTGGTCATGGATTTGACCGGCCTTTTTTGACCAGATTTTCTTTTATTAATAAATGTTATACACAGTAGGAGGAAGAATATGTACCGATTAATCAAACTGACAGAGGCAAATGACTTAAGAGACTTTATGAACCTTGCATGCAAATGCAGGAGTGATGTAGGTGTGCATACGGATCATAACCAGATCGCAGATGCGAAGTCAATTCTTGGCCTGATGGCACTGGACTACGATCAGCCAGTCAAAGTAGTTACTGAAGATGAGGATTTTTTGAAGAAGTTGGACAAATGGGCAGTTGACATGTAAGAACCTTTGTGCTAAGATAAGCACAGAAGTTACAAATGATATAAACGCAGGAACATTTGTAAACTAATGCAAAAGGTGAATACAAAATTGCCTGCTTTTGGAAGGCAGGAAGGAGGATCTATGGAACAGAAGAATCTGGACCAGATCATCCGGGAGACAGTAGCCAGATATATGAACCGATCCCTGATCGTTGCAGGAAACTGGAAGATGAATATGACGGTCAGAGAAGGTATGGAATTTCTGGAGAAACTGGGACCGGTCGACGGTAAGGTAATGATCTTTCCGCCGTATACAACCCTGGCAGTTCTTGCAGGAGAGTTCCGTAAGAGAGGGATTATCTATGGACCGCAGAATTTCCACTATAAGGAAAGCGGGGCATATACAGGAGAGATTTCTCTTCCCATGATTAAAGAACTCGGCTGTGACTGTCTGCTGGTGGGACATTCCGAACGCCGCAGCTACTACAACGAAACGGATGAAGAGATTCAGAAGAAAATACAGGCGGCACTCAAAGAAGGATTTTCCGTAATGCTCTGCATCGGTGAAAATCTGGAAGAGAGAAAGAGCGGACAGTGGAAGAATGTATTAAGAAAACAGCTTGAGAAAGACCTGGAGGGACTTTCGACAGACAGGATTCCATACATACAGATCGCATATGAACCAATCTGGGCGATCGGAACCGGTGTAAGTGCTTCTACGGAAGAAATCACAGAAACACACAGATATCTTAAGGCAGTTCTTTCGGAACTCACCGGAAGCGATATCCCGCTTCTGTATGGTGGAAGTGTCAATGAGAAGAATGCCGCAGACATTGGAAGCCGCCCGGGAGTAGATGGATTCCTGATCGGAGGAGCCAGCCTGAAACCGGAGAAATTCCGAAAGATCATCGAAGTAAGTAAACGAGAGTAAGACCCTTGCAGAAGGGAGTTTACCATATACAAGCAATTACAAATGGAAAGTGAGGAATAAGCTATGGAGATGGAACAGTTAGTCAGTAAGATTACGACGGAGATTCTGAAAACTATGCAGAATCAGGGCGGAGTCAGTGCATCCTTTAATACAGCCGGAAGCGTAGCCGGAATGATCGACCACACACTGCTGAAACAGAATGCAAGTGAAGAACAGATCAAAAAATTATGCCAGGAGGCAAAGGAATATCATTTTTGTTCTGTGTGCGTAAACCCATGTTATGTTCCATTATGCTATGAGGAGCTTCGTGGAAGCGGGGTAAAAGTGTGTACAGTAATCGGTTTTCCTCTGGGAGCAACTACCACAAAATCCAAAATTTTTGAAGCAAACGAAGCAATAGAAAACGGTGCCAATGAAGTAGATATGGTAGTAAATGTCGGCAAGATCAAATCTGGAAACTGGCAGTTCGTAAAGAAAGATATCGCTGATCTTGTAACTGCCGTTCATGGAAGAGCCATCGTCAAAGTTATCATCGAAACCTGCCTTCTGACAGACGAAGAAAAAGTTCAGGTTTGCCAGATTGCCAAAGAAGCCGGTGCAGACTTTGTTAAGACATCTACAGGATTCTCCACAGGTGGAGCAACTGTTGAGGACGTTGCACTGATGAGAAAGACTGTAGGACCGGATATGGGAGTGAAAGCATCCGGCGGTGTCAGAGGACCGGAAGATGCAAAGGCAATGATCGCAGCAGGTGCAAACAGACTGGGAACAAGTGCCGGAGTTGCAATTGCAAAAGGTGAGACAAGCAAAAGTACATACTAATAAGTATAAGTAAGAAAAGGAGATGGCATATAAATGGCACAGAAAATGAGAGCGGTTCGTTTATTTGCTCCAAAAGATATCAGATGTGTGGAGGTAGACGTTCCTCATATTGAGAAAGATACACAGGTACTGATCAAAGTAAAAAGCTGCGGTGTTTGCGGATCTGATATTCCGCGGGTAATGGTAAAAGGAACTTACCATTTCCCAACAACGATCGGACATGAATTTGCAGGCCAGATCGTAGACTGCGGCGATAAAGTAAAGAATAACCTGACAGTAGGTGACAGAGTTTCCGTTATGCCTCTGATCCCGTGCGGCGAATGCCAGTACTGTAAAGTTGGACAGTCCCACCTCTGCGATCACTATGATTACTATGGATCAAGAAGAGATGGTGCCATGGCAGAATATGTAGTTGTAGAATCTGCAAACTGCCTGAAATTACCGGACAACGTAGATTATGAAGAAGGTTCCTTCACAGACCCTGTATCTGTTGGTCTCCACGCAGTTCGTAAATGCCGTATGGAAGCTGGCAAGACAGCAGCAGTTTTCGGACTTGGCGCAATCGGATTTATCTGTGTTCAGTGGCTCCGTGCACTTGGCTGCACAAAGGTTATCGCAGTAGATGTTGCAGACGATAAACTTGCACTTGCAAAACGTCTTGGCGCAACAGCTGGCGTAAACGGAATGAAGACAGACGCTGTGGCAGCGATCAAAGAACTGACAGGCGGTGAAGGCGTAGATATCGCAATTGAATTTGCCGGAAACAAGATCACACACGTTCAGGCGGTAGCATCCTGCAAGAAGAACGGTGAAGTTGTATACGGCGGTATTACATACGACGACGTAACTTATCCAAACAAAGTAATCCAGGCTATCCTTCGTGGTGAGCTTACCATCCATGGAAGCTGGAACTCTTCTATCAATCCACTGCCGATCAACGAGTGGAAGAGCGGACTTGAATTCATGAGCACAGGTCAGATGAATGTAAATCCACTGATCACACATCGTGTTCGTCTGGAGGACTGCAAAGAAGTATTTGAAATGATGTTCAACAGAACAGAAGTGTTCACAAAAGTATTATTCAAACCGGAAATGTAAGAGAGATTAGGAGGAGATCATCATGACACAGGAAGCATTAGGAATGGTAGAAACCAGAGGACTTACAGCAGCGATCGAAGCAGCAGACCAGATGTGTAAAGCAGCTAACGTTGCACTTGTCGGAACAGAAAAAATCGGATCCGGACTGGTAACAGTTATGGTTCGTGGAGATGTAGGAGCTGTTAAATCAGCCGTAGAGAGCGGAAGCGCAGCTGCATCCAGACTTGGTGAGTTAGTAGCAACTCACGTAATCCCAAGGCCGCACACTGACGTAGAAAAAATTCTTCCTACTGTAAAATAATCAAATAAAGAAAGACCGCGATACATGAGCGGCCGCTACGTCAAGCAGTTTTAAATGCCTCTGCCTGGATATTCCGGACAGAGGCGTTTTTAACAGAATAAAGAAAGGAGAAAACGATCCATGGATGAGATCATGATCAAAAACATAGTCAGAGAAGTTCTGATGAAAACAAATCTGGATATTTCCTGTAAGAGTGACCAGGGTGTATTTGAGGACGTAAACGATGCAATCGATGCCGCATACATCGCACAGAGAGACTGGTACATGAATTACAAAGTAGAAGACAGACGCCGCATTATCGAGGCAATCCGTGTTGTGGCAAGAGAAAATGCCCCGATGTTCGCAAAAATGATCCACGAAGAGACCGGTATGGGACGTTATGAGGATAAGATCACCAAGAACCTTGCCGTTATCGACAAGACACCGGGTGTGGAATGTCTTGTAACAGATGCGATTTCCGGTGATTCCGGTCTTATGATCGAAGAACAGGCTCCGTTTGGCGTTATCGGTGCAATTACACCGTCTACAAATCCGACAGAAACCATCATCAATAACACCATCAGCATGATCGGCGGCGGAAATGCTGTTGTATTCAACGTACATCCGGGCGCAAAGAAAGTCTGCGCTGTCTGCCTGCAGATCCTGCACAAAACAATCGTAGAGAACGGAGGTCCTGCAAACCTCATCACCATGCAGAGAAAGCCGGATATGGAAGCAGTCAACAAACTGACTGCCAGCCCGAAGATCCGTCTGATGGTTGGTACCGGAGGCATGGGAATGGTAAATGCACTTCTTAAATCCGGCAAAAAGACCATCGGTGCAGGAGCCGGAAATCCTCCGGTTGTAGTAGATGACACTGCTGATCTTGACAAAGCAGCATCTGAGATTTACAGAGGGGCATCCTTTGATAATAACCTTCTGTGTCTGGCAGAAAAAGAAACCTTCGTTATGGACAATGTGGCAGATGAGCTGATCCGCAAGATGTGTGCCTGCGGTGCACACCTGATCACTCCGCAGGAGACAGAGCAGCTTCTCAAAGTTATTTTCCTGGAAAAAGACGGCAAATATTCCGTAAACAAGAAATGGGTCGGCAAGGACGCTTCTCTGATTCTTGAAAGCATCGGAATCAAAGATGCAGACACCAGGCTGGTTCTCTGTGAAGTACCGCATGATCATCCATTTGTACTTGTAGAACAGCTGATGCCGATCATGCCGATCGTCCGCTGCAAGACTTTTGAGGACTGTGTAAAATATGCTGTAGTTGCAGAAAACGGAAACCGCCACACAGCATCCATGTTCTCCAAGAACGTAGACCATATGACAAGATTTGCAAAAGAAATCGAAACAACCATCTTTACCAAAAATGCAGCAACGCTTGTCGGTGTCGGAATCGGCGGTGAAGGTCATACGACTATGACAATTGCAGGACCAACCGGTGAAGGCCTGACCTGTGCAAGAAGCTTCACCAGAAGAAGACGCTGCATGCTGGCAGATGGCGGACTCCGCGTTATTTAAATTGGTCTTACCAAAAAACAAAATCACCCATTGACAAACGGAAAACGTGCGGATATAATGAACTACAGAATAAATAAGAAACACGTTGACGAGAAGAGTAAACTGTGGAAGGCTCCAGAGAGGAATATATTTGCTGAGAGTATTTCAGCTGGAAGCAGTCGAAGACCATCTCCGAGTGGCCCTAATCCGGTCCGGTGATTCCGTTATCATCTTATAAGAGTGGCTGAGACTGCCGTATGACAGTTACAGCAAGCAGGGTGGAACCGCGAGTATCGTATGCTATGATCATATTCGTCCCTTACAGTGCAGAGATGTATTGTAAGGGACTTTTTTATTTATCAAATGAATCAGAAGTCAGCTCGTCCCTGTGGAAAAAACTTACAGATTTATTCAAACACAAAAGGAGTTCAAAACTATGATTATCACACTGAAAGACGGATCCAAAAAAGAATATTCCGAAGCAAAATCCATAATTGACATCGCTTATGACATCAGCGAAGGACTGGCACGCGCAGCATGTGCAGGAGAAGTAAACGGAGAGGTTGTAGACCTCCGTACAGTTCTTGACAGCGACTGCGAACTGAACATTCTGACAGCTAAGGACGAGAAGGGACTTGCTGTTCTTCGTCATACAGCTTCCCATGTACTTGCACAGGCAGTACAGAACTTATATCCGGAAGCCAAAGTTGCCATCGGACCTTCTATTGATACAGGATTTTATTATGATTTCGATCACGAGCCATTCTCCCGTGAGGACCTTGATACGATCGAAAAAGAAATGAAGAAGATCATCAAAAAAGGCGCAAAGATCGAACGTTTCACCAAATCCAGAGAAGATGCGATCGCATACTTCAAAGAGAAAAACGAACCTTACAAAGTAGAACTGATCGAAGACCTTCCGGAAGATGCAGAAATCTCCTTCTATTCACAGGGAGACTGGACAGACCTCTGTGCAGGACCGCACTTGATGAGCGTAAAACCTGTCAAAGCATTCAAACTTCTTTCTTCTTCCAGCGCATACTGGAGAGGCAGCGAGAAAAACGCTATGCTGACACGTATCTATGGAACAGCATACGCTACAAAGGATGAGCTCAAAGAACATCTGGAGCAGATGGAAGAAGCAAAGAAACGTGACCACAACAAACTTGGTCGTGAGATGAAGATCTTCACAACTGTAGATGTGATCGGTCAGGGACTTCCGCTTATCATGCCAAACGGTGTTATCATGATGCAGGAACTGCAGAGATGGATTGAAGATGAGGAGACAAAACGTGGCTATGTAAGAACCAAGACTCCTCTGATGGCAAAGAGCGATCTCTACAAGATCTCCGGACACTGGGATCATTACAAAGACGGAATGTTCGTTCTCGGTGATGAAGAGACAGACAAAGAAGTATTTGCACTTCGTCCGATGACCTGCCCGTTCCAGTACTATGTATACAAAGCAGAACAGCACAGCTACCGTGATCTGCCGCTGCGTTACGGCGAGACATCCACACTGTTCCGTAACGAGGATTCCGGTGAGATGCACGGCCTGACACGAGTTCGTCAGTTTACAATCTCTGAGGGACATCTGATCGTAAGACCAGACCAGATGGTAAAAGAATTCAAAGACTGTATCGCACTTGCACAGTACTGCCTGCAGGTACTTGGAGTTGAGGAGGATGTAACCTACCATCTGTCCAAATGGGATCCGAACAACAGAGAAAAATACATCGGTGATCCGGAAGTATGGAATGAGACAGAAGAAGATATTCGTCAGATGCTCGAAGAACTGAACATCCCATTCACAGAGGATGTCGGAGAAGCAGCTTTCTACGGACCAAAAGTCGACATCAATGCAAAGAACGTATATGGAAAAGAAGATACCATGATCACAATCCAGTGGGATGCACTTCTTGCTGAACAGTTTGATATGTACTACATCGACGAAAACGGTGACAAAAAACGTCCGTGTATCATTCATCGTACATCCATGGGATGCTATGAAAGAACACTTGCATGGCTGATCGAAAAATACGCAGGAATGTTCCCGACATGGCTGTGTCCGGAGCAGGTTCGTGTGATCCCGATTTCCGAGAAATTCAACGCTTATGCTGACAAAGTAGAAGCACAGATGAAAGAAGAAGGAATCCGCTGCTCCGTTGACAGACGTTCTGAGAAGATGGGATACAAGATCCGTGAAGCTCGTCTTGAGAGAGTTCCATACATGCTCGTTGTTGGTGCAAAAGAAGAGGAAGAGGGCAAAGTTTCCGTAAGAAGCCGTTACCTTGGCGATGAAGGAATGAAAGACCTCGGAGATTTCATGAGCGCGATCAAAGAAGAGATCAAGAACAAAACGATCCGCAAGATCGAAGTTCAGGAAGAGAAAAAATAATAAATAACAAATGTTTTATCGAAAGAGAGGATGCGAAGTCCTCTCTTTCTTTTTGTTTTTTCTACGAAAATTTCATTATGATGCAAAAACGTTTCTATTCTGTCGATAAGGCACGAGAAGTTCTGTGAATCTGTCTCCCTGTTTTGACAAAATCTGCGCCCTTTGTCCACTATAATTAGCTCACTTACCAAAGTGAAGGATTTATACAGGTTCAGAGGGCTTTTTTCTTTGGGGAGGTTTGGATTTATGTATCAGGAGATCTACATAGACGTTGTGTTTGCGGCAAATCTTTTGATGGATTATCTTCTCCTCCGTCTGGTGGGATGGTTCCTGCGGTGTCGTGCGGGGCGCAGACGATGCTTTGCGGCGGCTGCTCTGGGCGCATTTGGTTCCTGCCTGATCCTCTGTATTCCTTCGGAAAACACTCCTGTACTGACAGTGGCACTCCATGGATTCTGTGCACTGGTGATGCTTCGGATCGGGCTTAAGATCCAGAAGGGAGCATTGCTCCTCAAAGCATTTCTGATGTTGTACCTGACTGCGTTCTTATGTGGTGGATTCTGGGAAGCTGTTTCAAGAGAGAGAACACTTACGATCAAAGTTTTTCTGTTATGCGTGTTTGTGGTGTACACAGGCAGCAGTGCATTTCTTTTTGCAGCGGACTCGATCCGGGCGGGCAGACGGAATATTTATCCGGTGACGTTTGGCTATCAGGGCAGAGTGCAGTCGGCTTACGGACTTTATGACAGTGGAAACCTGCTGGAAGATCCAATAAGCGGCAAGCCGGTATCGATCATGGAGGCAGAACTTCTTGCGAAGATTTTGCCGAAGGAACATGCAGAGGCACTGAAGAACCTCAATGGAGATCCGGAGAACCTGAAAAGCACAGAGATCGCAGGTCTGAAACCACACTATCTGTTACTTAAGACAGTGGGAAAAGACCCACAGACATTTCTTGCTGTGAGATTAGACGATCTGTGCATCCATACTCCCGGAGATGTGATTCATATAGCAGAACCGGTTTTTGCTCTGACATTTGAATCCTCCGCTTTGGGCAAGGAATATAAGCTATTGTTGAATTCCAGATTATTGCGTTAGGAGGGGCAGATTATGACAAGATCAGCAGCAGGCGTGGATTATAATCCGTTTCAGTTTTTTCAGAGACTGGTACTTACGAGACCGAGAGAAGTTTATTATATCGGAGGCAGCGATGTCCTCCCGGCACCATTGGAACCGAGGAGAGAAGCATATGTGATCAGCAAGCTGGATACAGATCAGCACCAGGAAGCCAAGGCAATCCTGATTGAACATAATTTAAGGCTGGTTGTCTATATCGCCAAGAAATTTGATAACACAGGAGTAGGTGTGGAGGATCTGATCTCGATCGGTACCATAGGTCTTATCAAAGCAATCAATACGTTTAATCCGGTCAAAAATATCAAACTTGCAACCTATGCTTCCAGATGTATTGAGAATGAGATTCTGATGTACCTTCGCAGGAACAGCAAGACCAGGATGGAAGTTTCCATTGATGAGCCGCTGAATGTGGACTGGGATGGAAATGAACTTCTTCTTTCGGATATTCTGGGAACAGACGATGATGTGATCTCACGCAGGATGGAGGATGAAGTGGAGATCAAACTTCTCGGAAAGGCGATCAACAAGCTTTCTCCGCGGGAGCAGATGATCATCAAACTGCGTTTTGGCCTCAACAATGCAGAAGGCAAGGAAAAGACCCAGAAAGAAGTTGCAGATCTTCTTGGAATCTCCCAGTCCTACATTTCCAGACTTGAGAAACGGATCATGAAGAGGCTGAAGAAAGAGATCGTAAAATATGAATAAAGATGCAATACACACAGTTACTGTGAACGAAGCGGACAGTAACAGATTCTGTTTATAAGAGAGCGCACCCGGGCATATACATAAAGAGAATATGCAAAAGGGTGTGTTCTTTTTGAAAAAATGTGTAATGGAACTGATAATGGCGTGCTTTTTGCTGATATGTTTTTATTTTCTGTCCAGACAGGCTGCGACGGTGTCTGTCTGGATGAATTCCGAAGAGGCAGAACAGAAAGGGAATGTAATCGTACTGGATCCTGGACATGGCGGAAGTGACCCTGGCATGATCGGTATAGACGGACTGGAAGAAAAAGGAATCAACCTGTCAGTGAGCCTTCTTCTCAGGGAAAAACTGGAAGAAAAAGGTTATACAGTTGTTCTGACAAGAGAATCGGATCAGGGACTCTACGATGATTCAGCCCAGAACAAAAAAGCCCAGGATATGCAGAGAAGGATCGCACTGATTGATGAAACTGCACCTGTGCTGACTGTGAGCATCCACCAGAACAGCTACCATGATCCCAGCGTAAAGGGACCGCAGGTCTTTTATTATGAAACGTCCGGTGAAGGGAAAGAACTGGCAGCAGATCTGCAGGAAAGTCTGAATACGACACTTGAAGTTGAACGGCCACGGGAGATCAAAGGAAATACGAGCTACTATCTCCTCAAAAGAAGCAAAGGAGTACTGGTGATCGCAGAGTGCGGATTCCTGACCAATCCAGATGAAGCAGATCTTCTCCAGACAGAAGAATATCAGGAGAAAGTAGCGGATGCACTGACAGATGGAATTGTGACATATTTGCGAAAAGTATAAAACTTTTTTGCTATTGATTTCGTATTCTGTTATACTGACTAGAGGATCGTAAGAAAAGTAAGTGCAGGATAAAATACAGGAATTATGATACAGAAAGTACGATCCCGGAGGAATAGGATATGTTAGGAATTATTTACTGTCTGCTGGCAATATTGATCGGAAAAGAAGTGGCAGGCATGTTTTTCGTCTCTGGAAACAGGAATAAGAGTACCCGTACAAATCAGTTCTGGATTCTGGCTTCCGGAGCCCTGGGAACCGGACTTTTGATCCTTGGATGGATCACTTATATGATTTCCTGGGCGGCAAGCGCACTTGGAGCGGAGAAACCACTTATTTATGGAAATCTGGCAGTGATGGCAGGAGCGGCTGTTTTTCTGGCCCTTCTGTACGGCAGACGTTATCGAAAAGAGAATTCGATTCTGTCAGAATATGAACAGGCTCTGATCCACGATAAGAAACAATTCCGGAAGGAACTGATTTTGCTTGTGATCCTTGCTGTATTTCTTACATGGATCATGTTCTATGTTTTTTACATAAAAGACGGTGTCCTTTATTCCGGCTATACGGTTTATGGAGACTATGCACCGC
This sequence comes from Blautia sp. CAG:237, assembly GCF_000436615.1. Classification (NCBI taxonomy): domain Bacteria; kingdom Bacillati; phylum Bacillota; class Clostridia; order Lachnospirales; family Lachnospiraceae; genus Blautia; species Blautia sp. CAG:237. The sequence continues at coordinate 29,597 of NZ_FR886743.1, read as the reverse complement.
ATACAGCGATGATGAGGTCTTTCTCTCTTGGAAACAATTTTCCAACGCAGTATCCACATTTTGGCGGTCAGGATGTAAAATATCATTTTATGTTTCAGTTTCTTGTAGGAAATCTGGAATTCCTTGGACTGCGGCTGGATTTTGCCTATAATATCGTCAGTATTCTGGCATTACTGGCATTTCTGATGATGCTTTATAATCTGGCACTGCGGATTACCGGAAGTTTTGCAGCTTCTGTAATGACGATCGTTTTTTTCTTCTTTCGAAGTGCACTGACGTTCTTTCATTTTGTGCTGGAGCATCTTCAGGCAGGGGATCTTATGGAAACGTTCAGGAATAATATGAACTTTATCGGTTATACGCCAAATGAAAACTGGGGACTCTGGAATTTTAATGTTTATCTGAATCAGAGACACCTGGCATTTGGACTTCTGATCGTTACACTGGCTCTGTGGATGTTTCTGGACTGGGTGGACGCAGGCTGTGCACATGAGGAGAAAGGCTGGAACTGGCTGACCGGAAGAATATTCAGCAGGGAGGCATGGAAAAGCCGTAACCTCGAAAATGCATTAATGGCAGGTATGATGCTGGGGCTGACTTCTTTCTGGAATGGAGCGGCTGTGATCGGAGGACTTCTGATCCTGTTTGGATTTGCGGCGTTCTCCGACGGAAAGCTTGATTATCTTGTGACTGCCATAGCAGCAGTTGTTTTTGCAGAGCTTCAGGCGAAAGTTTTTATCTGGGGCGATGCGGTAAGTACTTCGTTTTACTGGGGATTTCTGGCAGAGGATAAATCACTGCACGGGGTACTGTGGTTCCTTTTGCAGATGAGCGGAGTTTTTTTTCTTGGCGCACTGGTACTTCTGTATTTTCTGAAAGACCGCAGACAGAGAGTGCTTCTGACAAGTTTTCTCTTTCCGTTGATTTTCGCATTTTGTATTTCGCTGACACCGGATATTGCGGTAAACCAGAAATATATTATGATCTCCTACGCATTTGTGGCAATGTTCTGGGGATGGGCATTTGTGAAACTGTTCCAGAAGGGGATCTGGCGGAAACTGGCAGCAGTTGTACTCGCCATCTGCCTGACGATCACCGGTATCTATGATTTTGTGATCATTGTCAGGGACAATGGCCCGGGAAGAAGGGTGTCGGTAAATCTGAACAGTGCACTGACAGACTGGCTGGCAGAGAATCTGACGAGTGAAGATCTGATCCTGACACCGGAATACAGCATCAATGAGGTGACAATGGCGGGTGTCATGATGTATATGGGATGGCCGTATTATGCATGGTCAGCGGGTTATGACACATACAGACGCGCGGACATCGCAAAAACAATTTACAGTTCAACTGATGAAAATACTGTGAAAAAACTTGTAAAGCAGGAGAAAATCACCTATATTTTATTCGAAGATGGAATGACGTTTGAAGAAACGGAATGCAGAGAAGATACGATTGCAGAGGCATTTCGTCTTGTATACCAGTCAGAGGATGGGAGAATAAGAATTTATGAAACCTGAAATGATTAAAAAAACAATAATAAGAGTCATACCGGCAGCCTTTCTTGTGGCGCTGTCTGCGTTCCTTCTCAAAGGAGATGTGTGGACATTCTGGACCTGGTATCTGCTTGCAGGAGTACTGGGGATTGTGGGAATGGCGGTTACAGGACGGCTGTTCCGGGGATTTGCGGATAAGGGATGGATGTTTTCAAAGGTTGTTTCCATCACGATCACAGGATTCCTGACATGGTTTCTGGTATCCGTCAGAATACTGAAATTCACGACTGTTACCTGTGTGGGAATTACGGCGGCATTTGGCGTTGTCTGCATTTTTCTGTATGAAAGACAGCGGAGACAGGGATATGACTGCCTGCCGATCGAAAATCTGGATCTTGTTTATGCAGAGGAGATTCTGTTTTTTGCCGTATTTCTTCTGTGGACCTATCTGGCAGGATTTCATCCGGCAGCACACGGGACAGAGAAATTTATGGACTATGGTTTCATGGAAGCCATGATGCGAAGCAAGACACTTCCGGCAACCGATCTCTGGTATTCCCAGGGCAAGATCAACTATTATTATGGCGGTCAGTATTTCGCCGTATTTCTGACGAAGCTTTCCGGAACGAAAGTAGAACTCACATACAATCTGATGCGTACTTTTGTGGCAGCGTTTGCTTTTGTACTTCCGTTTTCGCTGGTACACCAGATGACTCTGGACATGCAGGGCAGAGTTTCAGGATGGAAGAAGAATCTTCCGTCCATCACAGGCTTCCTTGCAGGTCTGGCAGTTTCCATTGCAGGAAATATGCATTATGTTGTCTATGCACAGATTATTCCGCTGATCCAGAAATTAAAGGGCGAGGAAGTGAGCAGCTACTGGTTTCCGGATGCGACACGCTATATTGGATTTAATCCGGATGTGCCGGATAAGACGATCCATGAATTTCCGTGCTATTCATTTGTATTAGGAGATCTCCATGCACATGTGGTAAATATTATGTTTGTCCTGCTTCTTCTGGGACTTCTGTATGCATGGATGAAGAAAGTACGGAATACGACACCGTCTGTGGAAAAACAGGGCCGGAAGAAATTCTGGATGAAGCAGCTTCTGATGCCGCAGATCCTTGCAGCGGCAATGCTCCTTGGAATGTTCCACTGGACAAACTACTGGGATTTCGTTATCTATTATGTTGTGACCGGCGGAACGGTTCTGTTTATGAATATTATCTGCCTTAAGGGTGATATCAGGCGGATCGCTGCAGTGACAGCAGCACAGGCAGTCGAGATCTTTGCCATTGCGACAGTGATCATCCTGCCGTTTACTTTACAGTTTACAACAATGGTGCAGGGCGTGAGACTGGCACAGAATCACTCCCTTCCACACCAGCTTCTGATCCTGTGGGGACTTCCGACAGTTCTGACGCTTGTATTTGTAATTTCGCTGATCGTGGAGAAACTCAAAGGACTGGAGCATAAATCTCTGTACCGGCTGATGAAAGCAGTCCGCACGCCGGACCTGTTTGCGGTAATTATGGGACTGTGTGCGATCGGACTTGTGGCGATCCCGGAACTGGTTTATGTCCGTGATATTTATGAGAACGGAAATGCCCGTGCGAACACCATGTTCAAGCTGACTTATCAGGCGTATATCATGTTTGGAATGACGATGGCATACGTGATTTTCCGCCTGCTGATCGTGAATCGCAAAAAGATTCTCAAAGCGATCGCAGCGATCGGGCTGGTTCTTCTTCTGTGGACCTGCGGATATTTTGGAAGAAGCGTAAATTCCTGGTTTGGACAGGTTTTGGATCCATCCCAGTATAAAGGACTGAATGCGACGGCTTTCCTGGAGACAGATTATGTTGAGGATGTCGGTGCGATCAAATGGCTCAAAGAAAACATCGAAGGTTCCCCGGTAGTGCTGGAGGCAAACGGCGACAGCTATTCTGAATACGAACGAGTTTCCGCTATGACCGGTCTTCCGACAGTCATGGGATGGTATGTACATGAATGGCTGTGGCGAAATGACGTAGCTGACCTGAATGAGAAATCCGGCGAAATCGAGACTATCTACACTTCGACAGACACTGCGAGAGTTCAGGAGCTGATTGAGAAATATGATATTTCCTATATCTTTGTAGGCTCCTGTGAGAGAGAAAAATATGGCGAGAACCTTAATAATGCAGGGCTGGAAAGCCTTGGTGAGATCGTATATCAGGATCCGGATTATGAGACCTATATTGTGAAGATTGAGAAATAACCCTATAAATCAGATGATTATGCGTCAAAATCGCCTGTTGTACATTTCACAGAAATCTACTATAATAGAGCACATGAGAAAATCATGGAAAAATCTACATCCTTCAGTAAAACTGAACGGAGTGGACAGTAACGAAACAGAATGAGAGGACATACAGAAATGAAAGCGGAAGTTGTGGCAATGGATGCAGAGCATCTGGATATGGAAGCCATACAAAAAGCAGGAAAGATATTAAAGGAGGGCGGTCTTGTCGCTTTTCCTACGGAAACAGTTTACGGACTTGGCGGCAACGCCCTGGATCCGAAAGCATCCATGAAGATTTATGCGGCGAAGGGCAGACCTTCCGATAATCCGCTGATCGTGCATATCGCAGACATCGACGATCTGGCAAAAATCACGACAGAGATTCCTAAGGGCGCACGTATCCTTGCAGAGAAATACTGGCCGGGACCGCTGACCATGATCCTGCCAAAAGCAGATATTGTGCCGAAGGAGACTACGGGAGGGCTTGATAGTGTGGCAGTACGTTTCCCGAGCGACCGTATTGCACAGGAACTGATTAAAGCTGCCGGTGGTTTTGTGGCAGCACCGAGCGCGAATACTTCAGGCAGACCGAGTCCTACGATGGCAGAGCATGTCGAGGAGGACCTGGGTGATGCGATTGAGATGATTATTGACGGGGGACAGGTCGGTATCGGTCTGGAATCTACGATCGTTGATTTCACCGAGGATGTACCGGTAGTCTTAAGACCTGGCTATATTTCGCTTGAGATGCTTAAGGATACACTGGGGGATGTCCGTATGGACAGAGGTCTTCTGATCACTGACAGCAGTGTACATCCGAAAGCACCCGGAATGAAGTATCGGCATTATGCACCGAAGGCAGATCTGTCCATTGTAGAAGGACCGCAGGATGAGGTGATCGCCTGCATCAACCGTCTGACCCGTGAAGCGGCATCAACCGGGCTGAAGACAGGAATTATCGCGACAGACGAGACGAAAGATCAGTACGCAGACGGACTGGTTTTAAGCATAGGCAGCAGAGAAGAAGAAGAGACGATTGCACACCATCTTTATGGGGTACTGAGAGATTTTGATGAGGCGCAGGTCAATGTGATCTATTCAGAAGCTTTCTATACACCAAGGATGGGTCAGGCAATCATGAACCGGCTTCTCAAGGCGGCCGGACACAAAATTATCAAGACACAGGAGGAAGAGAAATGATAGCATTAGGATGTGACCATGGCGGTTACGAACTGAAACAGGAGATCATCAAATATCTGGAGGAGCATAATCTGGAATATACAGATTTCGGATGTGACAGTCTGGAATCTACAGATTATCCAATCTATGCAAAGCGAGTGGCAATCGCTGTCCAGAGTGGTGACTGTGATAAGGGAATCCTTATCTGTGGAACCGGAATCGGTATTTCCATCACAGCAAATAAATTCAAGGGAATCCGTGCAGCACTGTGTTCTGACTGCTTCAGTGCAGAGGCAACAAGACTTCACAATAATGCAAACATCCTTGCAATGGGTGGAAGAGTTGTAGGCCCGGGACTTGCGGTCAAGATCGTAGATACTTTCCTGAACACTCCGTTTTCTGAGGAGGAACGTCATATCCGCAGGATCAAACAGATGGAAGAAGATACAGATATCGTGGATGTGAATCCGGAAGTATAAATCGCAATCATAAAATATACAAAAAATTACTGCCGGCTTTCTGGAATATCAGGAAGCCGGTAAAATTTGGCTATTGTCAGCAATAACAAAATTTGCGGGGGAGGTTTTTACAGAAGATGTATAATCAAAAAAGAAAAGGCTATATTTCCTGGGATGAATATTTTATGGGTGTGGCAATGCTTTCAGGCATGCGGTCGAAGGATCCAAATTCTCAGGTGGGGGCCTGCATCGTAAGTGAGGATAACAAGATTCTTTCAATGGGTTATAATGGATTTCCGAAGGGCTGTTCTGATGATGAGTTTCCGTGGGCAAGGGAAGGTGAACCACTGGATACGAAGTATCTGTATGTTACGCACAGCGAATTGAATGCGATTCTGAATTACAGAGGCGGAAGCCTGGAAGGGGCGAAACTTTACGTTTCCCTGTTCCCGTGTAATGAATGTGCCAAGGCAATCATTCAGTCCGGTATCAAGACGATCGTTTATGACTGTGACAAATACGAGAATACACCATCTGTGATCGCGTCCAAGCGAATGCTGGATGCGGCAGGAGTACGTTACTATAAATACAAACGGACAGGCAGAGAGATCAATCTGACTGTCTGAACAGGAGAAAATTTTGAAAGAAGAAAAAGAGAGCATACAGGCTAAGTCCGGAAGCAGAACTTCCCTGCCCGGATATATTATAAGTGTTTTACTGCTGGTGGCATCACCGGTAGTTATGTTTTGTGCTGTGCAGATGATCACCTGGCTGAGCGGTCAGAAACAACTGGGACATATAATGTTCAGAAATGTTGTAAAATCACTGACAGAAATTCCGGTAGATTATGTCATAAAAAATATGTGGATCTATATAGCAGTGCTTTTTGTACTGATCCTCATCTTTCGGAAGATTCGATGGGCAGTACTGGTATATGGAGTACTGCTGACTGTAATTACACTGGTAAATTATTATGTCGTTATGTTCCGTGGGCAGGCATTTATGCTGCTGGACGTTCTGGGAATGGGAACAGCAGCGGATGTAATGGGAAATTACAGTTTCACGGTACCGCGGCATCTCAAAATAATACTGTTTTTTGAGGCGGCATTCCTTATCTTCCAGTTTGTATTCCAGAAACTGGAACTTGGAAAAAAGAGCAGGAAAAATCTGATCTGCCGTATGGGAAGTCTGGTAATACTTTTTATTGTAGCAGTGCAGGCACTTCCACTTCTCAAGAATGCACAGGGAGTTAATCTCTGGAATGTTAACAAAGACTATACTCAGAAAGGGTATTTATACACACTTTTACTTGAGGCGCGGTACATCAGTGTTGAAAAGCCAGATGGTTATTCACAGCAGAAAGTAGATGAAATCCTGGCAGAAAATGAGAAAGAAACTTCCGAAGAGAAGAAAACAGCTGCAGGAAACCAGACTGTTCCGCAGAATATTATCATGATCATGAATGAAAGTCTTGCGGATTTTGAAAGTACAGGTGACCTTCAGACGGATACAGAAATTCTGCCATTTATTCACAGCCTGAATAAGAATGTGACGTATGGTAAGCTGCATGTACCGACATTTGGAGGTGGAACAGCGAGATCCGAATATGAGGCTCTGACAGGAAACAGTATTCAGTTTTTCCCAGCAGCCTGCCAGCCATATGAACTTTATGTCAGGGATCCGGAGTATGGCCTGGCAGATATCCTGGGGTCACAGGACTATGAACCTGTAGCAATGCATCCGAACAATGCATCCAACTGGAATCGCTCTAAGGTGTATGTGAGAATGGGATTTGATGAATTCCTGAGTATAGAGAACTGGGGCGATGAATTTTGTGACAGAGTCCGTAAACATTATTACAGTGATGCGACTGTCTATGACAAAATAATTAAGATGTATGAGGATAAAGAAGAGGATCAGAAGCTTTTTACATTCTGTGTGACGATGCAGAACCATGGCGGTTATGATGAAACTACAAATGGAGAAGACTATGAACCGGATGTCAAATTAAATTATGATGAAGAATATCCGTATGCAGAAACCTATCTGTCACTTGCAAGACAGTCGGATCTCGCGTTTAAGGATCTTCTCACATATTTTGAAAAAGTTGACGAACCAACAATGATCGTCATATTCGGAGATCACTGGCCGCAGCTTGAGGATGGCTTTTTTGAACAGCTCCTTGGCAAAAAGAAAAGCAGTCTGGAAACTATAGAATCTCAGATAACTTACACTACACCATATATCATATGGACAAATTACCCGTCTGAGACAAAAGAAGAGGATATCAGCTGCAATTACCTCGGATCCAGCATGCTCGAAAAAGCGGGTGTTCAGCTTACGGAATATGAACAGTTCCTTGCCAATCTGAAAGAGGAACTTCCGATCATCGGAGTGGGTGCAGTGTGTGATAAAGACGGAAACTGGTATACTATGGACGATCTTCCGGAGAAATACCAGACCCTTCTGAACGAATATCAGATTCTGCAGTATAATAACCAGTTTGAGAAAAAACAGATCAGAGAGAGTGCTTTTACAGTTGAGTGAGGTAAAATCACTCTTGACATCACCAGATATTTCGAATAGAATAAATATCAAATATGCAGAAGTTTTCTGGCATAAATAAGATAACGGCGATGAAGAGAATAGTACATGAGGAGCAATCTCAGAGAGGAATCCATATGGTGTGAGGATTCTGTGCGCGAATCGTGGAACCGGCCTCGGAGCTCTGTACAAGTGAAGTGCAGCGTAGATCCAGCGTTAAGGGAGCTTGAGAGAGCAATTTTTTTCTGGCATACAGGAGTTGCTAATTAGGGTGGTACCGCCGAAGTCCTTCGGTCCCTTTACCGGGATCAGAGGACTTTTTTTATATACAGAAGCCTCTGATCTGATATAAAATCATTTACAGAAAAGGAGAAAATCATGGCAAAGAAATTAGTAGAAGCTATCACTTCCATGGAAGAAGATTTCGCACAGTGGTATACTGACGTTGTAAAAAAAGCAGAGCTGTGCGGTTACACAAGCGTAAAAGGATGCATGGCGATCAAACCGGCAGGTTATGCGATCTGGGAAAACATCCAGCACGAACTTGACCGTAGATTCAAAGAGACAGGTGTACAGAACGTATACATGCCGATGTTCATTCCGGAATCTCTTCTTCAGAAAGAGAAAGACCACGTAGAGGGTTTTGCACCGGAAGTAGCATGGGTAACACACGGTGGACTGAACGAACTTCAGGAGCGTCTCTGTGTACGTCCGACTTCTGAGACTCTGTTCTGTGATTTCTATCAGAAAGATATCCAGTCTCACAGAGATCTGCCGAAGGTATACAACCAGTGGTGCTCTGTAGTCCGCTGGGAGAAGACAACACGTCCGTTCCTTCGCTCCAGAGAGTTCTTATGGCAGGAAGGTCATACTGCACACGCAACAGCAGAGGAAGCAGAGGAGAGAACGATCCAGATGCTGAACCTGTACGCTGATTTCTGCGAAGAAGTTCTGGCTATCCCGGTCATCAAAGGTCAGAAGACAGACAAAGAAAAATTCGCAGGTGCAGTAGCTACCTACACAATTGAGTCCCTGATGCATGACGGTAAAGCACTTCAGTCCGGTACAAGCCACAACTTCGGTGACGGATTCGCCAGAGCATTCGGCATTCAGTACACAGACAAGGACAATACACTGAAATACGTACACCAGACATCCTGGGGTATGACAACACGTATGATCGGTGCGATCATCATGGTTCACGGTGACAACAGCGGACTTGTCCTGCCTCCGAGAATCGCTCCGACTCAGGCAGTCATCATTCCGATCCAGCAGCGCAAAGAAGGCGTTCTTGAGAAAGCAGATGAACTGTCTGCAGCACTCAAGGCAGCTGGCATCCGTGTCAAAGTAGACGACACCGACAGAAGCCCGGGATTCAAATTCGCAGAGCAGGAAATGAGAGGAATTCCGGTTCGTATCGAATGTGGACCGAAGGATATCGAGAACGGACAGGCTGTTATCTGCCGTCGTGATACAAGAGAGAAATATGTCGTTTCCTTTGAAGAACTTGCGTCCAAAGTTCAGGAAGTTCTTGATCTTATGCAGAAGGAAATGCTGGAGCGCGCACGTGCACACCGCGATGCTCACACTTATGTTGCAACAAACTACGAAGAATTCAAAGACACCATCAACAACAAACCGGGCTTTGTCAAAGCTATGTGGTGTGGAAACCGCGAGTGCGAGGACAAGATCAAAGAAGATGTTCAGGCAACATCCAGATGTATGCCGTTTGAACAGGAGCATCTGAGCGATGTCTGCGTATGCTGTGGAAAACCGGCGAAGAAGATGGTTTACTGGGGAAGAGCATACTAATATGAAATTAACGATTCCATCCGATGCAGAAGAAATTCTGCGGGTTTTAAATGAAAATGGTCATGAGGCTTATGTAGTCGGAGGCTGTGTCCGGGATTCTATTCTGGGACGCTGCCCCAACGACTGGGATATCACCACTTCTGCCTCTCCATATCAGGTCAAGGAATTATTTCCACGCACGATAGATACCGGGCTCCAGCACGGTACTGTCACGGTAATGATGGATAAGGAAGGTTATGAGGTGACAACTTACCGTGTGGACGGTGAATATGAAGATGGCCGTCATCCGAAGCAGGTGACGTTTACTTCCAGTCTGGAAGAGGATCTGAAACGCAGAGATTTCACGATCAATGCCATGGCATACCATCCGAAGGAGGGAATTGTCGATCTTTTTCACGGGATGGATGATATGCAGAACAAGGTCATCCGCTGTGTAGGTGATCCGCTGGAGCGCTTTCATGAGGATGCACTGCGTATCATGAGGGCAGTGCGTTTTTCGGCACAGCTTGGTTTTGAGATCGAGGAAGAGACGAAGGCGGGGATCAGCAGACTGACTCAGAATCTCCGGAATGTCAGTGCCGAGAGGATTCAGGCAGAACTTGTGAAGCTTCTTGTCTCGCCGCATCCGGATTATCTCCGTGTGGCATATGAAACAGGAATCACGAAAGAATTTCTGCCGGAGTTTGACCGCTGCATGGAAACGGAACAGAACACCCCGTACCATTGCTTTACCGTTGGAGAGCATATCCTGCACAGCCTTCTTTATGTGGAGGCGGACAAGGTGCTGCGCCTGACGATGCTGCTTCATGATATTGCGAAACCGGTTATGAAGACCACGGACGAAAACGGACGGGATCATTTCAAAATGCATGCGGTAAAAAGTGAGGAGATGTCGAAGCAGATCCTTCGCCGACTGAAATTTGATAATGATACGATCATGCAGGTTTCCCATCTGATCCGTTATCATGACGACAGACCGGAGGGACAGATGAAATCTGTGAGAAGGGCTGTGAACAGGATCGGGGAGGAACTTTTTCCATTATATCTTAAAGTCCAGAAAGCAGATATGCTGGCGCAGAGCGAATACCGCCGTGATGAAAAGATTGCCCGGCAGGAGAGCGTAAAAGCTTGCTATGAGGAAATGTTGAAGCAGAATCAGTGCGTTTCCCTCAAGACACTGGCAGTGACCGGAAGAGATCTGATCCAGGCAGGATACAAGCCGGGACCGGAACTTGGCGAGATCCTGAACCGGCTTCTGGAGCACGTTCTGGATGTTCCGGAGGATAATACAAAAGAAAAATTAATGTCACTCATCTGACATCCTTAAGGCTGTTGCGGCTGCACATGAAGCAGTACTGCGGCAGTCTTTTTTGCATTTCTGCGTGAAGGGGTACATAAGATAGAAGGTACAAAAACAAGAGGGGGATTTTAATTTGTATGATTATGGACTCAGTACGCTGGAACAGTACAGCCTGACCGTGCTCTCCACAGCCCGCACGCGGGGGGCGCTTCTCTGCCGCTGCGAGGAGGGGCTTTTTATCCTGAAAGAATTCAAGGGGACGGAGAAGAAGCTTAAGAAGCAGCAGGAACTTCTCGAGGGACTTTCGGCTGCCGGCTGCCGGGTTGACCGTTATCTTCCGAATAAAGAAGGAAATCTGGTCAGCCGGGACCGTGATAATATCCCATACACACTGCAGTTCTGGTATGAGGGAAGGGAGTGCGATACCAGGTCGGAGGAGGATATCCTGCGGAGCGTGCGGACTCTGGCACAGATGCATAAATATATGAAACTTCCACTGGTTCAGGATTATATGGAACCTTCACTGGAAGATATCTATCAGAGACATAATCAGGAACTGCGAAAGATCCGTAAATTTATCCGCAAAAAAGGGGCATCCTGTCAGTTCGAAAAACTGTATCTGGCGACGGTGGAGGATTATCTGGAAAAAGGTGACATGGCACTGGGGCTTCTGCGAGATTCTGCCTATTCGAAACTTCGACAGGATGTGACAGAAAACGGCTGGATCTGCCACGGGGAGTATAACCAGCATAATGTCCTTATGATCAGAAAAGAGACTGCAGTCACCAGCTTTGAGCACTGGGGCTTTGATGTGCAGATGGCTGATCTGTACCGTTTTATGCGAAAGATCCTTGAGAAATATAACTGGGATGTGCGGCTTGGAATGAAAATGCTCAGTGCCTATCACAAAGAAAAAAGTATCTCGGAGGATGAATGGCAGAATATCCATATCCGCTTTCTTTATCCGGAAAAATACTGGAAACTGGCAAACTATTACTATTCCCACAACAAAGCCTGGATCTCAGAAAAAAACACGCAGAAGTTAAAGAAGCTGACAGGGCAGAAAGAAGCCTGGCAAAACTTCGGAGCAAAATGTCTCGAAAATTATCCTTTTTGATTGCTTTTTATCAGGAACAAGGTTAAAAATTGGTAAATTTGACTGTAACTGTACGGTTTTCTCTTCCTTTTTTACGCAAAGAGGTGTATAATATAAAGCACCAATGGTCTTACAAAAAGACTGGAAAATACTATCAACAGGGAGGTATATCAGTATGGATTACAAAGAGGTATATGAGCAGTGGCTGTCCAACCCATACTTTGATGAAGCGACAAAGGAAGAATTAAAAAATATTGCAGAAGATGATAATGAGATCAAAGAACGTTTTTATATGGATCTGGAGTTCGGTACCGCAGGTCTCCGTGGAATCATCGGAGCCGGAACCAACCGCATGAACATCTATGTAGTAAGAAGAGCAACTCAGGGTCTTGCAAACTACATCGCAAAGGTTGACAAGAAATCACAGGGTGTTGCGATCGCATATGATTCCCGTCATATGTCACCGGAATTTGCCGAGGAAGCAGCTCTCTGTCTTGCAGCAAACGGAATCAAGGCATATATCTTTGAATCACTGAGACCGACACCGGAACTTTCTTTTGCAGTACGTCACCTCGGATGTGTTGCAGGTATCAACGTAACAGCCAGCCATAACCCGCCGGAATACAACGGATATAAGGTATACTGGGAAGATGGCGCACAGATCACACCGCCTCACGACAGCGGAATCATGGGAGAAGTTAAATCCATTTCTGACTGGAATACTGTTAAGACTATAGACAAGGCAGAAGCAGAAAAAGCAGGTCTGTTTCAGGTGATCGGCAAAGAAGTAGACGATGCTTACATGGCAGAACTTAAGAAACAGGTTCTTCACATGGATGCGATCAAGGCTGAGGGCAAGAACCTCAAGGTTGTTTACACACCTCTTCACGGTACAGGAAACATCCCGGCAAGAAGAATCCTCAAAGAACTTGGATTTGAGAACGTTTACGTTGTCAAAGAACAGGAACTGCCGGATGGAGATTTCCCGACAGTAAGCTATCCGAACCCGGAAGCAGCAGAGGCATTCGAACTTGGACTGAAACTTGCCAAAGAAGTAGATGCAGACCTCGTTCTGGCAACAGACCCGGATGCAGACCGTCTTGGTGTACGTGTCAAGGACAAGAACGGCGAATATCATGATCTGACAGGAAACATGTCAGGCTGCCTGCTTGCAAACTATGAGATCAGCCAGAAGAAAGCGATCAACGGAAGTCTTCCGGAGGATGGCGCTCTGATCAAAACCATCGTTACCACAAACCTGGCAGATGCGATCGCCAAAGGATACGGCGTAAAACTGATCGAAGTTCTGACAGGATTCAAATTCATCGGACAGCAGATCCTCGGATTCGAGCAGAGCGGCAAGGGAAGCTATCTCTTCGGATTTGAAGAGAGCTACGGCTGCCTGATCGGTACATATGCAAGAGACAAAGATGCGATCGTAGCTACAATGGCACTCTGCGAAGCTGCTGCATACTACAAGACTCAGGGCAAGACTCTCTGGGATGCAATGATCGAGATGTACGAACAGTTTGGTTACTACAAGGATGCGATCCAGTCTGTAACCATGAAGGGAATCGAAGGGCTTCAGAAGATCCAGGAGATCATGAACTCCCTGCGTCAGAATCCGCCGGCAGAGTTTGCAGGACACAAGGTCGTTGCTGTAAGAGACTACAAGGCAGACACGATCACAGATGTGGCAACAGGCGCAGTGAAACCTACAGGACTTCCGAACTCCAACGTTCTGTACTATGAACTGACAGATGATGCATGGGTATGCGTTCGTCCGTCCGGAACAGAGCCGAAGGTTAAATTCTACTACGGCGTTAAGGGAACTTCCCTTGCAGATGCAGATGAGAAATCTGACATCATGGGCAAGGCAGTTCTGGATATGGTTGACTCCATGAAATAATCAGGTAACTGGCGTATGCAGGAATTTGACAGATTTATGGAAGTTGTCCGGGAACTCCGGAAGAAATGTCCGTGGGACAGTGTGCAGACACATGAAAGCCTAAAGCCATATCTTATGGAGGAAGCAGGGGAAGTCCTCGAGGGGATCGATCACCTGAATGCAGAGGGCGACAGCCAGAATCTCTGCGAGGAACTGGGAGACGTTCTGTTCCAGGTTGCACTTCACAGTGTGATCGCGGAGGAAGAAGGGCTTTTTACGATCAAGGATGTGATCTCGGGCGTGGAATCCAAGATGAAATTCCGTCATCCGAAGATTTTTTCACCGGATGATGCAGAGGCAGTGTCTTTGTCTTGGGATGAATTGAAAGCCCGTGAAAGACAGAAGAAATCAGAGTGATTTTTTCTTTTAAAAAACGACAGGAGACCGCCTCCAATGGCAGGAAAAGCCTTGACAATTTGACACAAAAGGTATATATATAGTAAATAGCGTGCATATGCCAGGAAGCATTACGCAATAAATTAAGAAAGAGATTATTTAGAGGAGGAAACACCATGAATAAAACAGAATTAGTAGCAGCAATGGCGAAAGAAACAAACCTTTCCAAGAAAGACGTAGAGGCAGTTTTAAAATCTTTCACCGACGTTGTGGCATCCGAATTAAAAAAAGGTGGAAAAATCCAGTTAGTAGGTTTTGGTACATTTGAAGTAAGCGAAAGAGCAGCAAGAGAAGGAAGAAATCCTCAGACTGGCGAGACAATGACGATCGCAGCTTCCAAAGCACCGAAATTCAAAGCAGGAAAAGCTCTGAAAGATCTGGTAAACGAATAATTATAGCGTAAGCTGGGGGAACGATGAGTTCCCCCATTTTTTAACGGAATTTAAAGGAGAAACTTATGAGACTTGACAAATATCTGAAGATCTCACGTCTGATCAAGAGAAGAACCGTGGCGAACGAAGCATGTGACGCAGGAAGGGTCCTTGTCAATGACCGTCCTGCCAAAGCATCCGCACAGGTCAAGGCAGGCGATACCATTGAGATCCAGTTTGGCGGCGGCAAGAATGTCAAAGTAGAAGTTCTGGAAGTAAAGGATACTGTCCGCAAGGAAGACGCGGAGAATCTTTATAAATATATCTGATCGCAGATAATGCCCGGTCTATCTGCCCTGATCTTTACATAAACTGAAATGTAATGGATCAAATGGAACGACAGGAGGCAGAGACATGGAACAGAGCACCGCACGGCAGCCTCACAGACTGGTCCTCGAAAACAGGAAAAAAAGCATGATTTCGGGAGTCCAGGATGTCCAGTCCTTTCATGAACAGGAAATCCTTCTTCTGACCGAGGAAGGGAAGCTCCAGATCAAAGGCGAAGGACTTCATGTTAAACGACTGAACCTGGAAAAAGGTGAGGCAGATATCGAGGGCAAAATAAACAGCCTGATCTATCTTTCCAGAAACACCCCGAAGAAGGACGAGAAACTTCTGAAACGGATGTTTCGCTGAAAATGAGCAGTTATATGGAAAGAGAGACGTTCCTGTTTCTGATAGCGGCAGGAACCGGTGCAGGGCTGTTTTTGTTTTACAGGGTCCTGGGAATTTTTCGCTGGATGTTTCCGGGGCGGAGATCTGTGGCGTTTTTTGACCTTTTGTACTGGATTCTGTCAGGGAGTGTGGTTTTTGCAGAGCTTTACCAGTATAATGAAGGCGTTTTGAGGCTCTTTTTGCTGCCTGCCGTCTTTTGGGGGGCTTTTTTGATGAATTCTTTGTTAAAGAGGTTGCTATTTCTTGTTAAAAGAGGTAAAATTTCAATAATTATGGAAAACCGCTTTTGTAATTGGAAGAGGGGAAAGCAGATTGAAAAAGTCCAAAAAAAAGAAAAAAAACACAAGAATATTAAATAATTACCTCGGGATGGCTCTGATATCGGTAGTTGTTGTGCTTCTTCTGGGAGTTCTTACAGTGCAAAGTAATGAACTGAAAGCCAAAATCTCATCCTACGATACAAGAGCAGCAGAGATAAGAACTTCGATAGAAGAAGAACAGGATCGAACCAAACAGATCGACGAAGAGAAAGAATATATGCAGACAGATGAATATGTGGCAGAGATCGCCAGAGACCGTCTCGGGCTTGTCAAAAGCAATGAGATTGTTTTTGAAGAGGAGAAATAACACATATTTTGAAGAAAACTTTTCTGAAATAGCTGACAGTATTTGACAGATATTTTATAAAATCCCTTTTATAATTTCCCTTAATGAAGACATCAGGGGAGGGGAAAACATGCAGGAATGGATAATTGCCATGCTCGTGCTCAGCATTCTGCTGATTTTGCGGGACATGGCAAAAACTGTTTTGAAGGGAAGAAAATCCAGAAAAGAAGAGCCTTTTCCTTTAGGCGGAGAACATCCCCAGAAAGAAAAAGTAGAACGGTACGCAGCCTCATTTCAGAAACTTGCAGATACTTTTTATGGAATGCCATATAAGAAAGAATATTTAAGCAGTGCCCAGGTTGAGAATGTTATCCGGGAGACGGGAGAACGTTTCTGCAGAAACTGTTACCGGAGAGAACTGTGCTGGGGAGACCACGCAGAGGAGATGTATCTGTGCGGGGAGGCAATGGTACGTGCGATAGAGCAGGCGGATGAGGAGAAGATCGAAGAAGCACGGAAACGATGTGGAGAGAACTGCGGCAGATCAGCGCAGTACCTGGAATCCCTGAAGGACTGTTTTCAGAAGGAAAAGCAGGAGATGATCTGGGGGAACCGGATGATCGAGAGTCGGCTTGCAGTTGCACAGCAGTTGAATGAGATTTCACATATTATGCAGCAGGTTGCAGAAGATCTCTATGATATCAGTGCGGCGGAACCCGTTTTTCAGGAAGAACTTGCCAGGAGTCTTCGAAAGCGTCATGTGATCCTGAAACGGGCATGGGTCATGGACAAGGTCGAAGGGCGCAGACAGATTTTTCTGACCATGCGTGCCAGAAGCGGACAGTGTGTTGCTGTATCAGAAATCTCGCAGATTTTGTCCGGGATATGCGAATGCACAATGACCTCGGCACAGGGGAGCCGCTGTATTGTGAACCGGGATTTCCATACGGTTCACTTTGTGGAGGATGTCAGCTATCAGATGCTGTATGGTGTCGCAAAGCTTACCAGAGAAAAGGAAAAAGTTTCAGGAGATAATTACATCTGCCGACAGGAGGATGGAGGAAAATTTGTGATGTGTCTTTCGGACGGAATGGGTTCTGGAATGGATGCATGCAGGGAAAGTGAGATTGTGGTAGAATTACTGGAGCAGTTCATGGAATCAGGTTTTTCACAGGAGGCAGCGGCGAGAATGGTCAATTCTGCCCTGATTCTGAATGGACGGGAAGGTATGTTCTCCACAGTTGATATCTGTGCAGTGGACCTTTATACGGGAATCTGTGAATTCCTCAAGGCAGGAGCAGCAGCTACTTTTATCAGGAGAGATCATTGGGTAGAGGCAATCTCATCGGAAAGCCTTGCGGCAGGTCTGGTACAGAGAATTGATTTTGACACAGCCTCACGGAAACTGTATCATGGGGACTGTCTTGTTATGATGACGGACGGAGTTCTGGATGCCCTTCCAACAGACTGTGAAGAAGAAACAATGAAAGAAATCATTCTGGATGTGCAGGAGAGTGCTCCGCGTGAGATCAGCCGGGGAATTCTGGAGAGAGTGCTTGGCTACAGTGACTATCGGGCGAGAGATGACATGACCGTGCTGGTTGCCAATGTAGTAAGAAAGTAAAGGACATAAGAAAATGCGGGAAAAGACATTCGATAAAGTAAAGGATTTTGTGAAAGAAAATGAAATGCTCGCCAGGAACTGCGCGGTCATTGCGGGCGTATCCGGTGGAAACGATTCTATGACGATGCTGCATCTTCTGAGGAGACTGAGAGAGATCTGGCATTTTCATCTCCGGGTGGTGCATGTGAACCATGGGATCCGGGGAGCGGAGGCAGACAGGGATCAGCGGATGGTGGAGACTGTATGCACCAAATGGAATATCCCATGCAGCGTGTATCGCTATGATGTCCCGGAGCTTTCGATGAAATGGAAACTGGGAACAGAAGAAACGGGAAGGATCGTGCGCAGGCAGGCTTTTGACGCAGAGACGCACAAGTGCCGGAAACAATATGCGGTTGTCCGTACGGCGCTGGCACATAATAAGAACGATCTTGCCGAGACAATGCTCCATCATCTGGCGAGAGGGACAGGCCTCAGGGGCTTATGTTCTCTGAAACCGGTGAATGGAGAGGTGATCCGTCCTCTTTTGTGTTTAGAAAGAAGAGAAATTGACGATTATATTAGAGAGTGCGGGATCCCGAGTGTCCTGGACAGCACGAATCTGGAGGATGAATATACGAGAAACCGCATCCGCAGGCATCTTCTTCCTGTGATGGAGCGAGAGATCAATGCCAAAACGGTTGAGCACATGGCAGAGACTTCGAGGCTGCTCTCAGAGGCGGAGGAGTTTCTGACAGACGAGGCGGCGCAGCTGGCCGCAGATTACAGAGAACCGGATGGAAGTTACTGCCTTGGAGAAGGATTTTTTCAGAAAAAACAGATCCTCAAAAGCTATGGAGTCCGGACGATCCTCGAAAAACTGAGCGGCCGCAGCCGGGATCTCACACAGACGCATATCCGGCAGGTACTGGAACTTTATTCCTGCCGGGTGAGCAAGCGGATTTCGCTTCCATATGGACTGGAGGCTGTGCGGACTTACGATGGAGTGATCCTCAGGAAGAAAATACAGCAGAAACCGGGAACAGAAGGGCGAAAGGAACAGGAAATTCCCCTTCCAGCCACATCGGAAGAGGTGGAAACACCGTTTGGCCGGTTTACGATCAAAGTTTTTTCCTATTCCGGCGAGAAGATTTTAGAAAAAAAGTATACGAAATGGTTTGATTGTGATAAAATAAAGTGCGGTTTGTCAGTCCGTACCCGCAAAACAGGAGATTATCTCATTGTCGGCAGGGACGGAGGCCGCAAAAAGCTGACCAGATGCATGATCGATGATAAATTTCCAAAGGAGACCAGAGATCAGGTACCGCTGATCGCAGATGGCGGGGAGATTTTGTGGATCATAGGCGGAAGGATCAGCGAACGGTATAAAATTACTTCATGCACAAGAAATGTATTAGAAATTACATACCAAGGAGGAACCAGGTTATGAGTGAGAGAATCAAGGTTTTACTGAGCGAAGAAGAAGTGGATGCAAGAATCCAGCAGGTTGCAGCCAAGATCAGCAAGGATTATGCAGGCAAGGAAGTCCATCTGATCTGCGTACTGAAGGGCGGCGTGTTCTTTACCTGTGAACTTGCAAAGAGAATTACTGTACCGGTAACTCTGGACTTCATGTCCGTATCCAGTTACGGAGATGATACCAAGTCAAGCGGTGTTGTCAAGATCGTGAAGGATCTGGACCAGCCGCTGATCGGTAAGGATGTGCTGATCGTAGAGGATATCATTGACTCAGGAAGAACTTTAAGCTATTTGCTCAAGATTCTTGAGGACAGACATCCAAACAGCATCCGTCTGTGTACTCTGCTTGATAAGCCAGAGCGCAGAGTTAAGAAAGATGTAAAAGTAGATTACTGCTGCTTCAATATTCCAGATGAGTTTGTTGTAGGATATGGGCTTGACTATGCTCAGAAGTACAGAAACCTCCCGTTCATCGGAGTTGTGGAATTTGACGGCGAGTGAAAGGAGATTCAGTTAAGTGAACAGACAGCCAGGCAAAATTGGTCTTTATCTGGTGCTGATCGTGATGCTGGTTGCAGGATATTTTTATCTGAATAATCAGGTAACTTCCCAGAGTAATTACACGATGGAAGAACTGCAGCAGGCAGCCGAGGACGGCAAGGTGACTTCTGCATCCTTGTATCAGAACAGGGAGGTACCGACGGGATCTGTTGTGGCGGAGATCGAGGGCGAAGGACAGAAAAAGGTCAATGTAACAGACGTAAACACTGCACAGGAGATTCTTGAGAAATACGATATTCATCCGGATGTGAAGGATGTTCCGCAGGAGAGTGCTTTTCTCACAACGTTTTTACCTGTGATCCTTACAGGAGCATTTATCCTGATCCTGTTTGTCATGATGAACAGACAGATGTCAGGAGGGGGCGGCAACTCCAAGATGATGAATTTTGGCAAGAGCCGTGCAAAGATGATGCTTCCGGACGACAAAAAAGTAACTTTTCAGAACGTAGCCGGTCTTCAGGAAGAGAAGGAAGATCTGGTAGAAGTTGTGGATTTCCTCAAATCTCCACAGAAATATACCAGTGTGGGAGCCAGAATTCCTAAGGGCGTGATCCTTGTAGGTCCTCCAGGAACAGGTAAGACACTTCTTGCCAAGGCTGTTGCAGGAGAAGCGGGGGTTCCGTTCTTCTCCATTTCCGGTTCAGACTTCGTGGAGATGTTTGTCGGTGTCGGTGCTTCCCGTGTCCGCGACCTGTTCGAAGAGGGCAAGAAGCATGCACCGTGTATCATTTTTATCGATGAGATCGATGCAGTTGCAAGACAGCGTGGAACCGGTATGGGCGGCGGTCATGATGAGAGAGAGCAGACTCTGAACCAGCTTCTTGTAGAGATGGATGGATTCGGAGTGAACGAGGGGATCATCGTTATGGCAGCAACCAACCGTGTCGACATTTTGGACCCTGCGATCCTGCGTCCGGGACGTTTTGACCGTAAGGTTGCAGTCGGCAGACCAGATGTCAAGGGACGTGAGGAGATCCTTCGCGTTCATGCCAAGGACAAACCTCTTGGCGAGGATGTTGATCTCGCACAGATCGCGCAGACAACAGCAGGATTTACAGGCGCAGATCTTGAGAACCTCCTGAATGAAGCTGCGATCATGGCGGCCAAGGCGACCAGATCCTATATCACGCAGCAGGACATCAAGCAGGCCTTTATCAAAGTTGGTGTCGGTGCAGAGAAACGAAGCAAAGTCATCTCTGACAAAGAGAAGAAGATCACAGCATACCATGAGGCTGGACATGCGATCTTGTTCCATGTGCTTCCGGATATGGATCCTGTTTATACGATTTCCATCATTCCGACAGGTGTTGGGGCAGCAGGATATACCATGCCTCTTCCGGAGAATGATGAGATGTTCAATACCAAGGGCAAGATGCTTCAGGATATCACAACGCTGCTTGGCGGCCGTGTTGCCGAGGAACTGATCTTTGGCGATATCACGACAGGTGCATCCAATGACATCAAGCGTGCGACAGGAACTGCCCGAGCAATGGTCATGCAGTATGGTATGTCAGACAAGCTTGGTCTGATCACTTATGGTGATGACGGTGATGAGGTATTTATCGGACGAGATCTGGCACATACCCGAAGCTACAGCGAGGAAGTTGCCAAGGAGATCGACCAGGAAGTACATGATATCATCGACAAGTGCCACCAGGATGCAAGAGAGATCATCACTCAGCATATGGACGTGCTCCACAAGTGTGCAGCTCTTCTTTTAGAGAAGGAAAAAGTCCACAGAGAAGAGTTTGAGGCACTTTTTACATCAGAAAAAGTTGATCTCTCAAAATAAAGTATGCAAGATGCACAAAAACAAATTGTGATTTTTGTGAACTTTGTGCACACTTTTCGGTAGACGCATGGTACTATATACATCGTAAAAACCCCCCAATACATTATATAGTTTTTGCTACACCCCATAAGAAGAAATACCTTCTCCAAAAAAGACAGCCTATCCCGCTGTCTTTTTTATTTTGTAAAAATAACTATAATCGAGACGGTATTTCAGTGGTTTTTATATTGTACTTTTATGAATTTTCAACTAGAATAGACATATGCTTAAGAATAAGGGGACTTTAATTATGGAATGGGAAAACGAAGACATTACCAGAAAAATGCAGTACATTCTGAATATGCGGCCGGTGCTGAATAAGGACGCTTTTTTCAGTGACGGAACGAGATATTACAGAAATCCTACCGAACCAAAGGCGGGGGAAACGGTAATGATCAGTTTCCGGACCCAGAAAAACAATGCAGACGCAGTATACCTTGTATCCGGTGAGAAGAAACATAAGATGAAGATCTATAAGACGGTCAAGGGCTTCGACTATTACGGAACCAAGATCGTGATGCCGGATGAGGTTTTTCGATATCACTTTGAAATTCTGTATGGTTGGGTAAACTGTTACTATAATCAGCGGGGAGTCTGTACAGAATTACAGGAACGCGATGATTTTGAGATCTATCCAGATTTCCAGACTCCGGACTGGGCGAAGGGGGCGGTGATGTACCAGATCTTTGTGGATCGTTTCTGCAACGGAGATCCGACCAACAGTGTTCTGACAGATGAATATTCTTATATTGGAGAACACTGTGAGCAGGTACATGACTGGTCCAAGACACCGGCTGTCATGGGTGTCCGGGAATTTTATGGCGGAGACCTTAAGGGCATTATGGATAAACTGGATTATCTCCAGGATCTTGGCGTGGAGGTCGTATACCTGAATCCGATCTTTGTATCGCCGAGTAACCACAAGTATGATACACAAGATTATGACTATGTAGATCCACATTATGGAAGGATCGTAGAGGACTGTGACGGACTTCTGGCTCCATGGGACCGTGAGAACTCACATGCGGCGAAATACATCAAGCGAGTTACCGACAAGAAGAATCTGGAAGCAAGTAATCAGCTTTTTGCAGAGCTGGTGCAGGAACTGCATAAACGTGGAATGAAAGTTATCCTGGATGGCGTTTTCAATCACTGCGGTTCTTTCAATAAATGGATGGACCGTGAGCGGATCTATGAAGGACAGGAGGGCTATGCGCCGGGGGCTTATATCTCAGCAGACAGCCCGTATCGTTATTTCTTCAATTTCCGTGACGAGGGAAGATGGCCGTACAACCTGTCTTATGATGGCTGGTGGACGCACGATACGCTTCCGAAGCTCAATTATGAAGGATCCAGAGAACTTTATGACTATGTCCTGAATATCGCGCGCAAATGGGTGTCTGAGCCGTATTGCGTAGATGGATGGAGACTGGATGTTGCAGCGGACCTTGGACACAGCAATGAGTTCAATCATCAGTTCTGGAAGGACTTCCGTAAGGCAGTCAAGGAGGCAAATCCGAATGCGCTGATCCTTGCAGAGCACTACGGCAACCCGGAAGGCTGGCTTCAGGGCGATGAATGGGATTCTGTCATGAACTATGATGCTTTTATGGAGCCTGTGACCTGGTTCCTGACCGGTATGGAGAAGCACAGTGATGAGTACAGAGAGGATCTGTATGGAAACAGTGAGGCGTTTATCGGTGCAATGAAGACACATATGCGTTCTCTTCATATGTCTGCCCTTCATGTGGCGATGAATGAACTGTCGAATCACGATCATTCCAGATTCCTGACAAGAACGAACCGCCGCGTGGGAAGGGTTTCCTACGCCGGAGCAGAGGCGGCTTCTGAGAATATCAATACGGCGATCATGAGAGAAGCGATCGCGATCCAGATGACCTGGCCGGGAGCACCGACTGTTTATTATGGTGATGAGGCTGGTGTCTGCGGATTTACCGATCCGGATAACCGCCGTACCTATCCGTGGGGACACGAGGACAAGGAACTGCTTTCTTTTTACAAAAAAATGATCGCGATCCACAAGAAATACCGTATCCTTCGTACAGGATCCCTCAAATTCCTGTGGAACGACTATCAGGGACTGTGCTACGGACGTTTCTCGCATATCGAGCAGATGATCGTTGTCCTGAATAACCGTGATGAGGGAAGAGAAGTCACGATCAAGGTATGGCCGGCGGGGATCACCCGTATGGAAGAAGTTTCCATGACGAGACTGATCCGTTCCAGCCAGGATGGTTACAATGACCGCCCGAAGGAGATTCGGGCACGTGCCGGAATGGTAAATCTCTATCTGCCGCCGCGCAGCGTCACTCTTCTTTATCACAAAGACAAGATTTCATAATCACGCAAAAATGCAAAGTCCGGACCTGTTTTCAAATATCACGGCTCCGGACTTTGTTTTTTTCTTGACAGAAAAGGATTGATATGTTACGATAACCATACTTTCACGTGGTAGAGTGACTATGTGATAAACTATAAAAATAATTTAAGAGGAGATAGAGGTATGAAGAAAAAAGCAGTTGCATTGATGCTGAGCACAGTAATGGCTATGGGAATGGTTTCTGCAGCAAGTGTACAGGCGAGCGTAGAGGACAAGACCCTGATCGTAGGATTTGATGCAGAGTATCCGCCATATGGCTATATGGATGAGGATGGAGAGTACACAGGATTTGACCTGGAACTTGCTCAGGCAGTATGTGATCTGGAGGGCTGGACTCTGGATAAGAAACCGATCAACTGGGATTCCAAGGATATGGAACTGAATTCCGGATCTATCGACTGTATCTGGAACGGATTTACCATGAACGGAAGAGAAGATGACTATACTTTCTCCGTACCATACGTAGATAACAGCCAGGTGATCGTTGTTGCTGACAATTCCGGCATCGAGAAACTCACAGACCTTGCAGGCAAGACTGTTGGTGTTCAGGCAGCTTCTGCAGCACTTGATCTTCTTCAGAGCGAAGAAGAAGGCGGACAGAAAGAACTGGCAGATACCTTCGGAGCACTGAATGAATTTGCTGATTACAACACAGCATTCACAGAACTGCAGGCAGGAGCACTGGATGCACTTGCAATCGATATCGGTGTTGCCAAATACCAGCTCAACTCCAGAGGAGAGGGATTCAAGATCCTTGATGAGACTCTGAACACAGAGCAGTATGCGATCGGTTTCAAGAAAGGCAATGACGAGCTTTGCGATATCGTAAACGCAGACCTTCAGAAACTGGCAGACGACGGAACTGTAGCAGAGCTTGCTGAGAAATATGAGATCGCTGATATGGTAACTCTCAAGGCTTCTGATGATGCTGATGCGAAAGAAGATACAGAAGAAGCTTCTGATGATGCGGCAGCTGAGGAAACATCCGAAGACGCAGAATGATCAGAAATTCAAAAATACGAAATAAGATATAAGACATATGGGATGCTCCCTGGGGTCTCACCGGGGAGCATCCCTGTTGTAAGTTAATGGAGGAGAAGACATGAGTTTTCAGGTAATGTTACAGCAGCTTACCACAGGATTCGGTTCTACGCTGGTTATCTTTTTTCTGACTTTACTTTTCTCACTGCCGTTGGGGATGGTAGTATATTTCGGAAGAGTAAGCCGTTTCAAGCCACTGAGCTGGATCGTGAAAGCCTATATTTCTATTATGAGAGGAACACCGCTGATGCTGCAGCTGCTTTTGTGGTATTTCGGACCGTTTTATCTCTGGGGAATGAATATCGGGGGGTACAAATTTACAGCGATCATCCTTGGATGTTCTCTGAACTATGCAGCTTATTTTGCTGAGATCTACCGCTCCGGAATTGAATCTATCCCGGTCGGACAGTATGAGGCAGCACAGCTTCTCGGCTATAACAAGAGCCAGACATTTTTTAAGATCGTACTTCCGCAGGTTGTCAAAATCGTACTTCCGTCAGTGACGAATGAAGTTATCACCCTTGTCAAGGATACATCACTTGTATATTCTGTATCCTACATCGAGATGTTTGCACTGGCAAAACAGATCGCAGCAGCACAGACAACGGTCCTTCCGTTTGTGATCGCAGGTGTATTCTATTATGTATTCAATTTTGTTGTTGCATGGGTAATGGAATGGCTTGAAAAGAAAATGAACTATTATCGTTAGGAGGAATGGGCGTGAGTACGAATCTTCTTGAAATGAATCATATCAAAAAACAGTTTGACGGGCTTCAGGTGCTGAAAGACGTTTCCATCCATGTAGAGGAAGGAGAGGTGCTTTCTATCATCGGACCTTCCGGCTCCGGCAAGTCTACACTGCTCCGCTGTGCGACACTTCTGACACGCATCGACGGTGGAGAAATCAGCTACATGGGCAAAAAGGCGATCTGGACAGAAAATGGCAAAGTCTGTATGCCGTCCAAGAATGAGATCAAGGATATCCAGTCCTACTTCGGTCTGGTGTTCCAGAACTTCAATCTTTTTCCGCATTTTACCGTCATGAAAAATATCACAGATGCACCGATCCATGTACAGAAACGAAACAAAGACGAAGTTTATAAAGAAGCAAGAGAACTTCTGGCAAAGATGGGACTTTCTGATAAGGAAGATGCCTATCCGTATCAGCTTTCCGGCGGACAGTGCCAGCGTGTCGCGATCGCAAGGGCACTTGCACTGAATCCGAAGATCCTCTTTTTTGATGAGCCGACATCCGCACTCGATCCGGAACTTACAGGAGAAGTCCTTCGTGTTATCCGTTCTCTGGCGGATCTTCATATTACGATGGTGATCGTAACACATGAGATGAATTTTGCAAAAGATATCTCCGACAGAGTCATCTTTATGGATAAGGGCGTGATCGCAGTAGAAGGAACACCTTCCGAGGTATTTTCTTCCAGCAACGCCAGAATGAAAGAATTCCTTGGCAAATTTCATCAGGGAGAAAAATAAAGGGATTGCTTTTAATCAGGCAATGTTATATAATTTCAGCGTAAAGACAGGAAAAATACTAAGATTAACCGCAGTTACCCCTGCGGTTAATCTGGCGAGAGGATAGGAGTAAATACCATGAGTACAGACAGATATGTAAGCCCCCTTTCAGAGCGTTATGCCAGCAAGGAAATGCAGTACATTTTTTCTCAGGATATGAAATTCCGTACATGGAGAAGATTGTGGATCGCTCTGGCAGAAACAGAAAAAGAACTTGGCCTCAATATCACCCAGGAGCAGATTGACGAACTCAAGGCTCACAAGGATGATATCAACTATGACGTGGCCAGGGAGAGAGAACGTCAGGTACGTCACGACGTTATGTCCCATGTGTATGCATATGGAGTACAGTGCCCGAAAGCAAAGGGAATCATTCATCTGGGTGCAACCTCCTGTTATGTAGGAGATAATACAGATATCATCGTAATGGCAGAAGCTCTGAAGCTGGTTCAGAAGAAACTGGTCAATGTGATCGCAGAGCTTTCCAAATTCGCAGATAAATACAAGGATCAGCCTACACTGGCATTTACCCATTTCCAGCCGGCACAGCCGACAACTGTTGGTAAACGTGCTACTCTGTGGACTCAGGAATTCATGATGGATCTTGAGGATTTGGAATATGTTCTCGGAAGTCTCAAGCTTCTTGGATCCAAGGGAACAACCGGAACACAGGCAAGCTTCCTGGAACTTTTTGACGGGGATCAGGAAACAATTGACAAGATCGATCCGATGATCGCGCAGAAGATGGGATTCAAGCAGTGCTATCCGGTTTCCGGACAGACCTACTCCCGCAAAGTCGATACAAGAGTCCTGAATATTCTTGCAGGTATTGCGGCAAGTGCACACAAGATGTCCAACGACATCCGCCTTCTCCAGCACCTCAAGGAAGTTGAGGAACCGTTCGAGAAATCTCAGATCGGATCTTCCGCAATGGCATACAAGAGAAATCCAATGAGAAGTGAGCGTATTGCTTCTCTTTCCAGATACGTGATGATCGACGCACTGAATCCGGCGATCACTTCCGCAACACAGTGGTTTGAGAGAACCCTGGATGATTCTGCAAACAAGCGTCTCAGCATTCCGGAAGGATTCCTTGCGATTGACGGTATTCTTGACCTCTGTCTGAACGTAGTAGACGGACTGGTAGTATATCCGAAAGTAATCGAGAAACACATGATGGCAGAGCTTCCATTCATGGCAACTGAGAACATCATGATGGATGCAGTTAAGGCAGGCGGCGACCGTCAGGAACTTCATGAGCGCATCCGTGAGCTTTCCATGGAAGCAGGACGCACTGTGAAGGTAGAAGGAAAGGACAATAACCTTCTTGACCTGATCGCGGCAGATCCGGCATTCAACCTTACGATCGAAGAACTCAACAAGTCCATGGAGCCTTCCAGATATGTAGGAAGAGCCAAAGAGCAGACCACAGCTTTCATTGAGAAAGTGGTACAGCCGGTTCTCGACGAGCACAAAGAAATGCTGGGAATCAAAGCAGAAATCAATGTCTAAAATACAGATCAATCAAAAACACGAGGAGGATAAAGTGTTATGGTCAAAGCAGTAGTTGGAGCTAACTGGGGAGATGAAGGTAAAGGTAAAATTACCGATATGCTTGCTCAGGAGGCAGATATCATCGTAAGATTTCAGGGAGGTGCAAACGCAGGTCATACAATCGTAAATGACTATGGTAAATTTGCACTGCACACACTTCCGTCAGGTGTATTCTACAATCACACCACAAGCGTGATCGGAAATGGTGTTGCTCTGAACATTCCGGTGTTCTTCAAAGAATATAACGAAGTGATCGAGAGAGGAGTTCCGGCACCGAAGATCATGATCTCCGACAGAGCACAGATCGTAATGCCATATCACATCCTGTTCGATCAGTATGAAGAAGAACGTCTTGGCGGCAAATCTTTCGGATCCACCAAATCCGGTATCGCTCCGTTCTATTCAGATAAATATGCAAAGATCGGTTTCCAGGTAAATGAACTGTTCCACGACGATGCCCTGAAAGAAAAAGTAGAGCGCGTTGTTGCAACAAAGAATGTTTTACTGGAGCACCTGTATCATAAACCGCTTCTTGATCCGGATGAGATCTATGCAGAACTGATGAAATACAAAGAAATGGTAGCTCCGTATGTTGGAGACGTTTCCCTGTTCCTGTGGAATGCGATCAAAGACGGCAAACAGATCCTTCTCGAAGGACAGCTTGGATCCCTCAAGGACCCGGATCACGGAATCTACCCAATGGTTACATCATCTTCCACACTGGCTGCATATGGTGCGATCGGTGCAGGAATCCCGCCATATGAGATCAAACAGGTTATCACAGTCTGCAAAGCATACTCCAGCGCAGTAGGAGCAGGTGCTTTCGTTTCTGAGATCTTTGGCGAGGAAGCTGACGAACTCAGAAGAAGAGGCGGCGACGGCGGAGAGTACGGCGCAACAACCGGACGTCCGAGACGTATGGGATGGTTTGACTGTGTTGCTTCCAAATACGGATGCCGTATGCAGGGAACCACAGACGTGGCATTTACTGTACTTGATGTACTTGGATATCTTGATGAGATCCCGGTATGCACAGGCTACGAGATCGACGGCAAAGTTACTACAGAATTCCCGACAACAGGACTTCTTGAGAAAGCAAAACCTGTTCTCGAGGTACTTCCGGGATGGAAGACAGACATCCGTGGAATCAAGAACTACGAAGATCTTCCGGAAAACTGCCGTAAATACGTAGAGTTCGTAGAGAAACAGATCGGATTCCCGATCACCATGATCTCCAACGGACCAGGAAGAAACGATATTATCTACAGAAATAAATAAACCTGAATTATTCACGGCTTTGCCGTGAAAGTGGCTGAAAGCCACATAGTTACTGTATTTTAACTGCATATTGCTTTTCACCTATTAA
>NZ_FR886742.1:0-4781 GCF_000436615.1 Blautia sp. CAG:237 | reverse complement strand
TTTACATTATTCATGGTTAAATGGCCTCCTTGTTTAGTTGTTGAATATTATATCAATTAAAGTGTGAAAATTGTAATTTTGACTTATCGCAATATGTTTTAGATAATGTGAAGTGACCCCACATTTGTAGCAACGTGGATTTACCTGTATACTAGAGTTTGCTAAGAACAATGGTAACAGGGATTACCGCATACAGAAAAGAGGTATATCAAATGAAAATGCAAGATGAAATGTTTATGAAAAAGGCTATTGAACTGTCAAAATTGGCAGTTCAACATGGTAACGAGCCGTTCGGCGCTGTGCTTGTCAAGAATGACGAAATTGTATTTAGCAATGAGAATCAAATTTATACAAAACACGATCCAACATTTCATGGAGAAGCAGGACTGATCCGAGAGTTTTGTGCACAGACTGGAATTACTGATCTGCATGAATATACTCTTTATTCCAGCTGCGAACCATGTTTTATGTGCAGTGGCGCAATGGTTTGGGTGAAGTTGGGACGGTTGGTTTACGGTGCAAGCAATATTGATTTGGAGCATATTCTCGGAAACACCGGATGCAATTGCTCAAAAATGGTATTTGATAATTCTTTCTGGCAACCGCAGGTTTCGGAAGGTGTTTTGCGTGAAGGAAGTCTTTCGATTCTGAAAGAGTAATTTTATAATCATACAAAGGGGTAAGATTAAGTTTTAAAAATAAGATATGAAAAGGAACACTTGCACTTCTTTGATAATCTGTTTATAATAAAAAACATTGTTAACAGTCATTATTACAATGTATTAAAATGGTCTCACATATCCCTGAAACAGTGAGGTTATTTTTTTGCTTCAAAAAGTGAAAGGAAAACTATGAGAAAATTAGCATTACGCGATGAGATACTGCTGCAGATCGACAAGGCCGCGCGCTACATTGGCGGCGAGGTCAATGCAGTCATGAAAAACAAAGATGATGTAGATATCCGCTTTGCGATGGCATTCCCGGATGTGTATGAGATCGGTATGTCAAATCTCGGCATGATGATCTTATATGATATGTTTAATAAAAGAGACGACGTATGGTGTGAGCGTCTTTTTTCTCCGTGGACGGATCTGGACAAGATCATGCGTGAGGAGAAGATCCCGCTCTTTACTCTGGAGTCCCAGGATCCGGTAAAGGAGTTTGATTTCCTTGGGATCACTCTCGGATATGAGATGTGTTATACCAATGTACTTCAGCTTCTGGATCTCAGTGGAATTCCGTTCCGGGCAGCAGAACGTGTCGAAGATGATCCGCTCGTGATCGGTGGCGGTGCATGTGCTTATAATCCAGAGCCACTGGCAGAGTTTTTTGACCTCTTTTATATTGGAGAGGGAGAGACTGTTTATGGCGCTCTGTTTGACGCATATAAGGCAAATAAGAAAGCCGGCGGCAGCAGGCAGGACTTCCTTCTGAAAGCTGCACAGATTCCGGGAATCTATGTGCCGTCTCTCTATGAAGTTACCTACAAAGAAGACGGTACGATTGAATCCTTCCGTTCAAAGCATGCAGATGTGCCGGAAAAAGTAGAAAAACAGCTCATCATCGATATGGACAGAGACTACAACAAATTGGAAGCACCGGTCGTTCCACATATCAAGGCGACACAGGACCGTGTCACACTGGAGATCCAGCGTGGCTGTATCCGAGGCTGCCGTTTCTGTCAGGCGGGTATGATCTACCGTCCGACAAGGGAGCGTGACGTGGAGACTCTCAAGGAATCTGCAAGGATCATGCTCAAGAATACCGGGCATGAGGAGATTTCCTTAAGTTCTCTGAGCTCCAGTGACTACAGTCAGCTCAAAGAAATCGTAAACTTCCTGATCGATGAATTCCGTGATGAGGCAGTCAATATTTCCCTGCCGTCTCTTCGAATCGATGCTTTTGCCCTGGATGTCATGAGCAAGGTGCAGGATGTCAAGAAAAGCAGCCTGACTTTTGCTCCGGAGGCGGGATCTCAGCGTCTTCGTAATGTGATCAACAAGGGACTTACCGAGGAAGATATCCTTCACGGTGCCGGCGAGGCCTTCAAGGGCGGCTGGAATCAGGTAAAACTTTATTTCATGCTCGGACTTCCGACAGAAACAGAGGATGACATGAAGGGAATTGCACATCTTGCCCAGAAGATCGCAGAAACTTATTATGAAGTCGTTCCGAAAGAACAGCGAAGAGGAAAGGTACAGATCAATGTCAGTACATCTTTCTTTGTTCCGAAGCCGTTCACTCCGTTCCAGTGGGCTCCGATGTTCCGTGAGGAAGATTTTATTGAGAAAGCAAAAGTTGTCAAAAATGAGATCCGCTCTCAGCTGAACCAGAGAAGCATCCGCTACAACTGGCATGAACCGGATGTCACCGTTCTGGAAGGATTCCTTGCAAGAGGCGACAGACGCTGTTCCAAAGTCATTCTCAAAGCATACGAAAAAGGTGCCCTTTATGATGCCTGGTCCGAAAGTTTCCATTATGATATCTGGAAAGAAGCTTTCAAAGAAACAGGTGTGGATATCGAATTCTATACCCTTCGTGAACGCAGCACAGATGAGATCCTTCCATGGGATTTCATTGATGCAGGCGTGACCAAGAAGTTCCTGATCCGCGAGTGGGAGCAGGCAAAAGCAGAGACTGTAACACCGAACTGCCGTCAGAAATGTTCCGGCTGTGGCGTTCTCAAATACAAAGGAGGTGTGTGCTGTGAAAGTAAGAATTAAATTTGCAAAAACCGGTCATATGAAATTTGTAGGACATCTGGATACTATGCGTTATTTCCAGAAAGCGATCCGCCGTGCAGAACTGCCGGTTGCTTTTTCCGGCGGATACAGCCCGCATATGATCATGTCCTTTGCAGCACCTCTTGGTGTAGGAACTACCAGTCTCGGGGAATATTTTGACATGGAACTGACAGAGACTGTTCCGACAAAAGAGATCGAGGAACGTCTGAATGCAGTCATGGTGGACGGCGTTTCTGTATGTTCTGCCCGTCAGGTAGAGGATGGCAAGGCAAGCACAGCCATGGCTCTGGTGGCAGCAGCTGACTATTTCGTACAGTTCCGTGAGGGAAAAGAACCTGCTGCATCCTGGAGAGAGAAACTGGACGAATTTCTTTCCCAGAAAGAGATCATTGTGACCAAGAAAACAAAGCGCAGTGAAAAAACCATAGACATCCGTCCGTATATTTATGAAATGCATCTCGACGGCGAGGGAGTTTTCATGCAGCTCGCTTCTGCAAGTTCCAACTACACCAAACCGGAACTTGTCATGGACACTTTCCTTCGATGGATGGGAGAGGAGCCACTTCCGTTCGCATACATGATCGAACGCCGCGAGATCTATGCCAACAAAGGCGATGAAGAACACCGGAAACTTATTTCTATGGAAGCATTAGGTGAAGAAGTTGAATAAGCTGATCATTACGGAAATACTCCTTGACGAAGTACTCTGTACTGTCTGTGCAGTCTTCAGAGACCAGAAGGTCGTAGAACTTCGTCTGGAGCCGTCCGGAAAGAAAAACACTCTTAACAACATTTATGTAGGACAAGTCGAAAACATTGCCGCCAATATCCAGGCGGCTTTTGTCCGTTTAAGCGATTCCGTAAACGGCTACCTTCCACTGAATCAGTGCACAAACGCCATTTACGCAGACGGACGTAAGTCAGACCAGCCCCTGCGCCCTGGCGACCAGCTCCTGGTTCAGATCAACCGCGAAGCCATGAAAGGGAAACTCCCAGCCCTGACTACAAACCTGAACTTTTCCGGCAAATACCTCGTCCTCACTACCGGCAACCGCAAAATAGGCTTCTCCAACAAACTTTCCAAAGAAGAGAGCAGCCTTTTGAACAAATGGCTGGAAGAAGAACGAAACCTCCCAGACCGCCCCTACGGCCTCATAGCCCGCACCAACGCCGCCGAAGCCTCTAAGGAAGAATTCCTCCACGAACTGAACCTTCTGAAAAAGCAGTACGAAAAAACAGCCCTCCACGGCCGAAACCGCACCTGCTACAGCCTTTTATATGAATCAGAATCGTTCTATCTGGCAGCAGTCCGCGACATCTATACACGCGATCTCGATGAGATCGTTACAGACATCCCAGCCATTTACGAAAAAATTTCCGAGTACCTAAGCGAATTCCAACCAGACAAACTACAAATCCTGAACTTATACCAGGACAAACTCCTTCCATTATATAAACTATACAGCCTGGAATCCGCAATCGACGAAGTACGCCACGAAAAAATCTGGCTCAAAAGCGGAGGCTTCCTAGTCATCCAACAAACCGAAGCCTTCGTTTCCATAGACGTAAACAGCGGAAAATACACCGCCAAGAAAAAAGCTGAAGAAACCTACCGAAAGATCAACCTAGAAGCCGCCACAGAAATTGCCCGCCAAATCCGCCTCCGCAACCTCTCCGGCATCATCCTAGTTGATTTCATCAACATGCAAAACCTCGACCACCAGGACGAACTCTTCCACGTCCTCCAGAAACAACTACGCAAAGACCCAGTCAAATGCAAAGCAATAGACATCACCCCACTGCACATCCTAGAAATGACCCGCCAAAAAGTCCGCCGCCCACTAATAGAAGACCTAAGAGACCTACATCAACAGCAGTAGTGACAATAAACAATTAATATAGAAGCAATCCCTATCATCATTATTTGGAGGATTATTAACATAATTAAAATTATGTAAACTTATAATTCCCAGCGGAACAGCGCAGCGCCTTCCGCGTCCCTCAAACGACGGTTTTAGCGGTGGCCAAAAAGGGGGT
>NZ_FR886741.1:43112-46753 GCF_000436615.1 Blautia sp. CAG:237 | reverse complement strand
TCGCTTCCGCCGTCAGAATCTCCGGAATCATCATAACCGTAGTCATCGTAGCTGTAATCATCATAGCTGTAATCCTCTGTCTGTGAGGATGTTTGCTGTGCCGGTGCTTCTGTCGGTTTCGGTGCCAGTGCCTGCTCTGTTTCCTTTGTATTGACAGATTTCTTCAGATCCTTGCTGTCAAATACAATATAAGCAACTTCTCCTTCAAGATGAAGTTCCGCTTCCTCTGTATCGCCAAACGGAAGTGTATGAAGTGTTGCAGTTGTTCCATCTTCGAATGTAATCTGCATATCATATTTCTGAACTTCCGGCTCAGATGCTTCTTCTGTGTCCTTGTCATCTGCTGTCTCTGCTGCATCTTCTGTGTCTGCATTCGGGTCAAACCAGAGTGTTCTTTCTTCATCTGCTGCAAACTTGTCATCTTTTTCGAGGAAATTATCCGGATATTTCTCATCTTTCTCATTCTTGACAGTCACTTCTGTAATCACCTTACCTGTAAGGTTCTTGAATTTCAGGCTGAAAACACCTTCTGCGTCTTTATCTGTTTCCGGTTTTTTACCGATTGTTTTTTCTTCTTCTGTTTCTTTGGAATCCCCGGTATCATCTGCTTTGGCTTCTGTCGCTGTTTCTGTGTCTGCTGCCATAACAGCCTGGCCTGCTAACAGACTGGTTCCAATTGCCGCTGTCATTAAAATTGTTACGATTTTTTTCTTCATTTACCTGTCCTGCCTCTCTTTTTAGTAGACTTTTTTCTTGATATACTTCAAAGTACCTTTCTGTCCGTATTTGACTGCATATCCTGTGTAACCTTTCGGTCCGTATTCCTTCTGGAAGTTTGGATCATATACATAAGTGTTGTTTTTGACCTTAATTTCAACCCATGCATGAGGTCCGTTGCCTTTACCTTTGTTTACGTAACCAGTTACATAATGTACATTATATCCCGCAACCTTTGCCATCCAGTAAAATGTACTTGCCATCACATAGCAGTCACCACTTCCTGTACGGAAACCATAAATTCCATAATATGTCTGGTTTTTCTTTGCCACTTTGTAGTTTCCATTGTAGCGAAGAGATGCTGACCAGTTAAACGCTTTTCTTAAGTTACCGCCACATTTCTGAAGACGGATTGCTGCCAGTGTCTCTACCTGAGACAGTTTGGTTGCACGTCCCTGAGTATCGATCCTGTAGTAAGTACTTGCGTTGTATTTGTAATATTTCTTGTTTTTCACAAGTGTATATTTGGAATCAAAGATATAGGTATATTTGCCGATCTTACGGATTCCTTTTACTTTTTTGCCGTTTTTGTCATAATAATATTTATGATCTTTGCTCCATGTATTTTTCAGAACAGCTGCTTTGGTTGTTGCCGCTGACACGGTCTGTACATTCATAACCGGAGCTGCTGCCGGCATTGCTGCGATCACAAGACTTAAAACGAGTGCTGTTAATTTTTTCTTCATGCTAAATTCTCCCTCTTCTTTCTTAGTAGCGTGAAACAAGGCTCTCTACAACATCATATTTATAGCTCTTACCCTTTGGACGGAATACAGATAACTCTACATTATCATAAGTATAGGTGATGTCCACTCCGTTTCCATTTCTGAAACAACTGTTTTTGGAAATTTTGTATTTTTTGTATTTTCCGAGAAGTTTCTTGATTGTTGTTGCATTTTTGTTTGTTCTGGAAGCAGCTCTCAACTGTGCTGTTTTTGTTTTGTTGTAAGTCCCGTTTGCGTTGAAGTAATATACATATGGCATTCCATATGCAGAGGTACTTCCCACACGTACTCCCTTAACTCTGTGTCCCAGATAATCAAAGCCATAATACTGACCCTTGATCTTTTTGACAATTACACTGTATTTTCCCATCATTCCTTTGTCGGCCTGATAGGCTGCACCATTTGCTCCAAAGTAATAGGTATAGCTGACCTTGCCGCTCTTGATCGTACGCCAGGCATTACACAGTTTCTTGCCATTCTCATAAGCGTAATATCTGCCGCCTGATTTCTTCAGGGTTGTTTTTGCAGCAGCCTGCACAGTGACTGGCTGAGAAACTGAAACAACCGGTGTCAGCATGAGCAGCAGGAAAAGTGCTACTGCCAAGATTTTTCTGGTTTTTTTCATGTTGATTCTCCTTTTTTATTTAAAATTTTATTTTATACTGTGCTACATAAGACGGGCGTGAAGCCGCATCAAATAAAGCTCCATACATGTTATCATAATAGCGTCCATTTATCATCACAAAGCTGTGTCCCTCTGCCAGAGTGATCACATACGGCTGATATCCCAGTTCCTTTGCAACTGCTGCGACTGCACTTGCCATTCCATAACAGTTTCCTGTCAGACCGTTTTCAAACATCTGAACTGCGTATTTGTATACCCATCTGCGGCTTCTGAATTCAGCAGGGGTAG
The DNA here is from genome assembly GCF_000436615.1 of Blautia sp. CAG:237. Taxonomy (NCBI): domain Bacteria; kingdom Bacillati; phylum Bacillota; class Clostridia; order Lachnospirales; family Lachnospiraceae; genus Blautia; species Blautia sp. CAG:237. Next base: position 44,338 of record NZ_FR886741.1, on the reverse strand, counting down.
GATCCATGCTTCCTACAAATCTATTATAACCTATAATATAATTAAAGCATGCCCGCAGTTTCTGACGATTGGTCATACCTGCTGTTGTATGATTTGCAATAAATCTCCTTGCTGCCATCTTACAGTGTGCCTGCATGGTATCCACCGCATATCCGTTCTTGCCAAACCTGAGACCGCTTATAGTCCTGTTGACTATGCATCTGCCGCTTTTGTAAGCATAATAGACTCTGCCGTTTACTTCCTGCCATCCGCCAACGCCTTTACCATATTTGTTGACGATAAACCAGTATGTGTTTATCTTTACGACTTTCGTGCTTCCAGGTGTCACTTTGTGAGAGTTCATATCAAATACATAATATATCCCTCTTACGTTGCATGCCCCACCTCTGGCTGCTACGCCATTTTCACGGAACCAGTAATATTTACCTTTGATGATCTTCCATGTATTCCGGACAGGTTTATTATTGACATAATAGCGATAACCACCCTTTTCCCAGATAAGTCCCTTCTTGACTTTCGAAGTACTTCCCTTACCAGTGGATGCTGAAGTCTTCGCGCTGCTATTCACTGCCGCATGAACATCCCCTGCTCCACATGAAAGGATCAATGCAAAAAAGAATACCACCAGCATCGTTCTGCCAGCCCAACTACTTCTTTCCAATTTCATTCCCTCCTCTCCTTTCCAGTTTTTTTACATTATAATATATTCTTTGGACAATTTCAATCAATTGACCATCAAAATAAAAAAAGCAGTTGCAAAAGTATTTTCTGCTTGCTATAATACTACATATTCTCGGGGTATGGCGTAGCTTGGTAGCGCGCACGGCTGGGGGCCGTGAGGTCATGGGTTCAAATCCCATTTCCCCGATGTTCTTATTCAACAGGAAAGGCTTCTGGACGTTATGGTCGTTCGGAAGCCTTTTTGTTTTATTTTATTCTTTTATGCGACTGGTATGATATTTCTCACGACATCTGTATGACTGTAGCCGTCATAACGTGTTTTCAGATTGGTAAAGGTAACTGCTGCTGTCTCATTTATACTGTCCAGAACTGCTGTTCCTTCTCTGCCTGTAATCTGTACATTGGGAGTATTTGCTGTGATGCCCTGAAATTTATAACGCAGCGTTTCTTTTTCACTGATCGTGTAACTTCCAAATGGAACTTTGGCTATTGTGCAGCTCAAAACGGCATAGTCTCCCTGTTTTTCGTAATTTTCCTGTCTGAAC
>NZ_FR886741.1:37452-43058 GCF_000436615.1 Blautia sp. CAG:237 | reverse complement strand
TAATTTTCGTAACTGTGCGCTTTTCCTTTCCGATCTGTTCCATTTACCACAAACCGGAAAACCGGATTTCCATGCGCCCAGATAATATCATTCTCCAGGATCTTTTTTGTTATCGTTATCTCACCATATGGCGGACGTATTCCTTCATTTGACACTTCCAGCGCAAAGTCCTGGTTTTCGTCCAGAATAGAGATATCTTCTTTCCAGTTCCCAAGGTATCCTTCTGGCGCCTGTGTCTCGACCAGTCTGAATTTTCCTTTGTTCTGGTCTGTATATTGCAGTTTTTTCGTATATAATTTCGTTTTCTCCGTATACGCAAACTGCTCTCCCGTAATGGCATAACTCTTTTTCTGTTCATCCCATGCATATGCCTGAAATACTGCTCCTGTCAGGTCTTTCGTGCTGTCTGCCGCATCTGTTTTGCGGATGCTGCAGTTCCTTTCAATAATCCCACGTACCCATGACATATTTGTTTTCTGGGTGTCTGCCATCTGTGAGGAATCAAGACGTCGTTTTGCCTGGTTTGAAATATGATAATAAATACCGTCTTTATAATGCCCATGAGCGGCAATCACACTGTCTGCTTTGGCTTTTACATGGATCCTGAAATAATAGGTTACATTATTGCAGGCCGCATCAGTCTTCAGGAAGCTGCTCGCAGCCGCAAACTTCACTGTATTCTTCGTAGCAGTGATCGTGAACTGCTGCGTGACATCATTCCCCTGAGCAGTTTCGACAGAAGCACTTTTGTACTCCAGGCAGGAATCCAGCTGATCCGTGACCTCAAATTTTTTGTAATCTCCCGGAAGAACTGTCTGTGAGATCATATAATCAAATTCCTTGGTCTTTGGGATAGTATAAGGTTTTTCCGCTGCTGTATCCGATTCCGATTCACGTCGTTTCATGCTGCTATAAGACGAATCAACAGCTCCGACTTTCTTCTCAGGTTCCGAATTCGGCTCATAGGTTCCAACTGTCTGTGCCCCTGACATAAAAAACGCTGAATACGGAGTTTTTCCTGTCAGTCCACCCGCACCTGCAAGCCAGTTTACTGTAAAGGACTTATTAAAATCTACATGACACCAGCCTTTTACATCGTTGTTATCTGTTGATGTTCCTTCCGGAGCACATACTTCTGTGTATACCGTTCCATTACTTGTAGTTCCGGTCGTCGCCTGTAGATGCTCGTACCCGCTTCGGATATACATGGCATCTACGCCCCATCCGTCATAAACACGAAATCCCTGACCTCCGTCAAGGTCCATCATCGTCACATGCCCTTTAGGAGAAATCTGATCTCCGGTTTCATGATCGAAGAACTCAAACTTAAAGCGCACAATTCCTACAGAAAGTGTTGAAAAGGCAATCCTGTCATTATAAAACAGAATACATGGAGAAATCACAGTATTGTCAACACCCATATGTGTATAGCTTACCGTACCCCATTCCGGCACTGTAATTTTCAGGTCTACAATTTTGCCCTTATATTCCCCTACATTTGTATACTTTGCAGAAATTTTTCCCTTCTGTGCAGCATTCTGAATACTGCATGCCGAAAAGGTATTCTTGTAATTTGTTGCACCATTCTGGGACCAACCGAACTGCGCATCCAGTTTAGCCGGAAGGCTTGCAGAAGCCCCCTGCACCTCCGTAAGTTTCGTCTTACCTTTTCGAAAAGCATATGCAAAAGCATACTCTGGTCTCATCTTATAATTTGCTGACACAGCCTTGACTGCTGTAGACCTGGCAGAAGTACTTACTGCTTCCGCTTCTTCTCCGTCATTGAAAATCTCTACTTCTTCATTTTCTTCCCCGGGAATTTTCTCAAACTCTGCATTCAGAATCACAGAACTTTCCGGCATAACAAACTCATATCTCTGATCTTCTCCCAGAGTTACCGAAACAGCTTCTCCTTCACTTTCTGCTGTTACTTCTGTGCACTCATATCCTTCAAATGGATGGATATAGAAACCCACTGCTTCTCCTGCCACAAAAAGATGTTCTCGTTCCTGCATCTGCAAAAGTTCATCGGCACTCAGCTTTTCCTGTTCTTCTTTAAGCTGCAGAAGATCCGTTTCAAATACAATCGTTCCCTGTTCTGCTCTGACTGTCACATCGAAAGAATCCGGTTCCATATTTTCTTCAAAATCTGTCTCGGATATCTCAGCAGAATCTCCGTCCGCATCTTCTGAAAAATCTTCGTCATCAGCTTTCTCTGTTTCGTCTCCGGGCATAAATATATCTTCATCTCCATCTGCATCCTGAAACTCATCCTGTATTTCTTCCTGAAACACAGAATCTGAGGCAGCAGAGATTCCCGTAACAGCAGAAACAGCAAATAATGCAGCAAAAATTCCTGATATTATTCTTTTTTTCATACTCCTCTGCCTCCTTTCCATGCTTTGATTACAAGAACCATGCCACCAGAAGCAAGAAGAAGGATCAACAGAAGTTCTGTTGCTGACGAGTCACCTGTTTTGACATGGTCTGCCTGTTTGCTTCCGTTATCTCTGGTCACTGCCGGCCGGGCAGTACTTTCCCCGCTTTCGGATCCTCCTGTTGAATCGGAAGATGATGTCTTTTCTTCTTCATTAACAGTAAAGATCCATGTGACATCTGTTTTTTTCTGTGCCATACGGTTATCCCACTCTGCCGGAATCTCCAGCCGAAACTTCATACTTCCTTTCTGTCCGGCTTCCAGAATTCCCAGCGTTTTGTTTCTGGCAAGACCCGTGGAATCCAAAGTCCCGCTGTACAGAATCTTATTTCCCATTGCCACGGTAAGTTTTACATCCTTAAGCATCGCAATCTGCTCACTGTTTCTACCTTCCGTGCTGGTTCGGAACAAAATTTCCGCCGCACTGTCTGTAGTATTGGACACTGTGATCGTATCTGTAAGCACATCTCCCGGCATCGCAGTTCCGAGATTTGTAAAAAAATCTCCCGGCACAGACAGGAGTTTATGCGCCTTTCCGTTAAATTCCACTGACAGCTTCGTCTGCGGCTTTTTGCAGGTCATTGCTCCGTCTTCTTCATGGATACACTGCCGAATCAGCTGATTTCCCCATGGCGACATGGCACTGAAATCCGGTGTGAAATTCGCTGCCTGGATTGCTTCTGCCTGAATGGTCAGCCCCAGTTTCTGAAGCTCATGCTCCTTTTTCCAGGATGCCGGAATATGTACACTCTGGAACAGATCGACCGTCTCTTTTCTCTTCAGGATACTGGTGTAATAATAGTACTCTCCGCGTTTGATCCATTTAGAAGAAAAACCGGAAAGTTTCGTATCGTCCAGACCTTCCAGTTCTTTCCGGTCATTTGTATACAAGATCCTGGCGCGCACCCAGCATGGAAGAGCACGGTTTGTGATCCTTGGGATCTTGGATACCACTGCCCCGGGAAGGACATCTCCTTTATTGTTGTAAAGAACTTCTTTTGTTCCCTTCTTTTCAAATTCTTCCACACTGATCTTGATATCCCCCACAGAGATATAGTTCACAACCTGCAAAGTGTCCGAAAAATATCCATACACGCCTGATATCCCCAGGATGCTCAAAGAAAGAATTCCTGCCGCTATCTTTGTTCTTTTCCTCATAGTTCTTCCATCCTTTAAGTCCGATAAAATTCCCAGGCACTTCTGTAATCCTCAAATCCGGCAGCCTGCACAGACTCCTCATAAACCTGTACTTCAAATGCATCGATCTGATCCAGATATGTCTTTTCAAGTTTCGAAGAATCTACGGAGATTCCTGAAAAGAGAGGCGTTGTCTTCTCTCCTTCCCGGAGGACTTTTTTGTAATAATAAAATCCGTCATCTGCTTCCACCCAGTTTGTCCGATCTATCTGCTTCAATGTCACTGCCCTGCCTATATCAGAGTTGGAATACCCCAGTGATACCCTTACATAACAGTCGACCGAAGCCTCTTCGCCCTGCACATTTCCATTTGCGACCCATACTGTTTTTGGAAGTTCAGAATCTTCATCTCCGGGCAGAGGTGATGGTGTGGGAAATTCTTCTACGATATTTGTCGTGTTCTTCCCGATGCCAACCACGTTTACTACCTGGTCATAAGAAGTCAGATATGCATTCGTACCACCGATTCCAAGGATGAAGCCCAGTGTCGCCGCACATGCGACAGCCAGTTTCTTCCTGTTTTTCATGTCTTACTACCTGCTTTCTTTCTGCACTTTCTTACGGAGTAACCTGACCTTCCTGTCCTTTATTCTGATTTACATATTTCTCATACGCTGTTCTTGCCTGGTCAACAACACTTGCAGAATCTCCTCCGGTATACGATGTCTGAATTGCATAGGCTCTGATCGGAATGCTCAGATTTTTCTCATCGATCTGCCCCTCAATGATATTGAGGAATTTTACAGAATCAAACAAAGTGTTTGTTGTCTGCTCCGGCTTCAACACTTCATTATATGCATAGACATAGACCTGATTATCTCCTGTTTTTTTGGAGCTTAATTTTGTCCAGTTTGTCGGCGTCTGGAAAGAAAACAGTTCCTGTTCTCTTTTGCCTAATCGTGTTCCATCTTCTGATGCAGCCTCTACTTCTGCCATCGGAATGGATACTTCCAGATAGACGAATGCATCATTTACTCCTGTATTTTTGATCTGTGGATCTTTTTTTACGTCTTTTCCCGGCTCGATTTTTGTCTGTTCTTCCGGTTTAAATCCAGGCTCGTCCAGATCAATAGATACTTTGCCGACGGTAAACTGGTTATCTGCTTTATCAAAATCTGTCAGGTAAGCAGATACACCACCGATAGATGCCAGACATAAAACTCCTGCTACAAATCCTGCTTTTTTGAGGTTTCTTTTTTTGTTTGTTTTCATATTTTTGCCCGCGCTTTCTTTCGCGCTCTCCTTTCTGTCAGTTCATTCTGAACTATAAAAATCAATTCCTGCGAAATCATCAGAATACATATGGCCCAAATTGTCTTTCGTCTCATAAAAGCTGCCATATATCCAAGAAACGGTATTGTAAACACTACCGTTCCGAGCACCTGCTCTGCACTTACCGGTGCCAGGTCTTCCCCGTCATTTGCATCGCCCTTTGTGATCAGCATACTGCCTTCTCTGCGTATAACACGATGTGTCACAAAACTGTCATTCAGGCTGTATGTGATGATATCTCCGATCTGAGGGTCTTTCCGGCTGGTATCTGTAAATACAAGTCCTCCCGTCCTGATCTTTGGTTCCATGGAACCGGACAGAACCATATCTACAGAAATTCCGGCCCCGGGAAGTATCAGCAACAGCAGACCTGCAAGTCCAAGCACCGCGAAAAAAAGCCGTCCTGCTTTTTCTGCTGTTTTCATAAATCCTGCCTTTCTTTTTATGTAGGATATTTTATTGATCTTACGGCGGAGGCCTGCCCCGCAAAAGTCCCGTCATAGAGTACGCCCCTTTGCAGTTAAAATTAAAAAATAATAAAAATGGAATTCTAAAGATCCTCTTCAGAAGAAGAGTCCGTGGCAGAGATGTCTGCCGTTGTTTCAGATGGTCTTATCATACGCTGTGAGCCAAAGAAAGTCAACCAGATTCGTTCCCCCTGTTTCGACAGCCAAAAGTCAGAAAACATCAAAAAAAGACC
>NZ_FR886741.1:12367-37411 GCF_000436615.1 Blautia sp. CAG:237 | reverse complement strand
GCACCCTGACGGGTGCGCCTTAAAATTTCCTTAGTTATTGATGAGTTTATCCTCGCCGTTCCAGCTGTACAGTTTACGGATCTCCTCGCCGACTTTTTCTGACGGATGCTCGGAAGCCAGTTTTCTCATTGCTTTGAAATGAACCTGTTTTCCAGCGTCAGACATATCAAGCAGGAATTCTTTTGCGAATGTACCATCCTGAATGTCTGTCAGGATCTGTTTCATAGCTTTCTTTGTTTCTGCTGTAACGATCTTCGGTCCTGTGATGTAATCGCCATATTCAGCAGTGTTGGAGATAGAGTATCTCATTCCTGCAAATCCTGACTGATAGATCAGGTCAACGATCAGTTTCATCTCATGGATACATTCGAAGTATGCATTTCTCGGGTCATATCCAGCTTCGCAAAGTGTTTCGAAACCAGCCTGCATAAGTGCAACAACACCACCACAGAGAACTGCCTGCTCACCGAACAGGTCTGTTTCTGTTTCTGTACGGAATGTAGTCTCAAGAAGACCAGCTCTTGCTCCGCCGATTGCAAGACCATAAGCAAGTGCTTTGTCAAGTGCTTTACCTGTATAATCCTGCTCAACAGCTACCAGACAAGGAGTTCCTTTACCTGCCTGATATTCGCTTCTTACTGTATGTCCTGGTGCCTTTGGTGCGATCATAGTAACATCTACGTTCTTTGGTGGAACGATACATCCGAAATGAATGTTGAAACCATGAGCGAACATCAGCATGTTGCCTTCTTCAAGGTTCGGCTCGATATCTTCTTTGTAAAGTTTAGCCTGTTTTTCATCATTGATCAGGATCATGATGATATCAGCCTGTTTTGCTGCTTCTGCTGCTGTATATACTTTAAAGCCCTGCTCCTCGGCTTTCTTCCAGGACTTGCTTCCCTCATACAGACCAACAATGACATTGCAGCCTGATTCCTTTAAGTTCAGTGCATGTGCATGTCCCTGGCTGCCATAACCGATAATCGCAATGGTCTTACCATCCAGTAATCCTAAATTACAGTCTTCCTGGTAAAAAATCCTGTTTGCCATCTTTGTTTCCTCCTAAGCTATTTGTAAATTTTTTCATAATTTATCGTTAAGGGCTGTTACCCTTAGCAAACACTGTTATTATGTAAAACTCCTATAAGAATTTCACATCACTGGCACCTCTGGAAAGTCCGGTAATACCAGTTCTTGCAAGTTCCAGTATCTCATACTCTCCCAGAAGGTCGATCAGAGCACTTAACTTACTCTTGCTTCCTGTCATCTCAATGACCAGAGAAGTCTTGCCGACATCAATGACATTGGCACGGAAAATATTTGCGATGGAAATGATTCCCTCTCTCTGCTCCGGTCTCGCCGCAACCTTCACAAGAACCAGTTCTCTGCTCACACTGTTGTCCGGCTCAAGAACCTTGATGTCTCTTACATCTACCAGCTTGGCAAGCTGTTTGGTGATCTGTTCCAGGATCATGGAATCTCCACTGCATACAACTGTCATTCTGGAATAACGCTCATCTGCAGTCACACCAACTGTCAGGCTGTCAATATTGTAACCGCGTCGGCTGAAAAGTCCGGAGATCCGGCTCAATACACCTGCGGTGTTATCTACTAACAGGGACAAAATTCTCTTTTGCATAACCCACCTGCTTTCATCACTTTAACCTTGTAAACAATTCCATTGTAAAATCGTTTGCATGTTTTACATTATAACAACATTAGCCCGTTTGTCAACGTCAAATTTTGCTGTATTTGTATATCTATGCATATATTTCGTGGTTTTTCTTACCTTTTTTGTATTTTATACAAGATATTTTTTGCGAAGAGAGTCGACTGCCTTTGGAGTCATGTAGAGAGCCCTCTTCAAAAACATTTCTTCGGAACCATAATCTTGTCTGATCGCGTCAAAAACCGCCTCCAGATATTCTTCCTTGACACGGTACAGTGCCTTGATCTTGTCCATCACTTCATTGTCCACGATCATCTTGGTTTCCAGAAGCCGGATCATATGCTGCTGGTCTTCCTCCAGGCAGCGGTTGGTACGGAGATAGTCCTCCATGATCGTCTCCATCGGTACCCCAAGCGCATAGAGAAGAAGTGCCGTTCCAACGCCGACCCTGTCTTTACCCATGCTGCAGTGCCACAGGACGGCACCCTCTTCCTGCTGCAGGATGACATCCAGAAAACGGGCATACTGTTTGACCGAAAAATCATCCCGCACAAAAGAAACATACTGTTTCTGCATGAACTCATCGATCGGCTGGTCAAATTTCAGAAGCATTTCCAGCAGATTTCCGGAACGGGTAATGCCAAGAGTTTCTTCATCCACGATTGAGATCTCATGGTACTCCACTCCCTCAAGAACGGTATCCGGTTTTTCCAGGACTTCCATTCTGGTACGAAAATCGACAACCGTCGACAGATGATACTCATCGAGGAGCGTATCCTGGTCCTGAAGAGACATATGATACAGATTACCACTCCTCAGAAGCCTGCGCGGAAGGATATGTCTTCCATCCTTCGTGGCAAGCGCTCCGAGATCGCGGGTATTCGGAAGGCTCTGGAGCGGAATCCTCGCACCCTTCGGAAAACCTGTTGCAAGTTTCGGATTCAGGACTTTGAGAAGCTGGATGCAGTCTCTGATCTCTTTGTCCGTCATCTCAAATTCATAGCGTTTTTTTCGCCGGGTGATGATCACAAGAGAGCTGGTGCTGAACTGCTTCTGCCGCCCACCTTCCACACCTTCTCTTCGCATATACGCCCACAAAATGTCCTTACATGGCAGATAATTGATCAGCATTCTTTTTGCGAAGATAAGATTGCCGTCTTCGATTCTTATTTTTCCATATTTCATAACTTTTTCTCCTGCCTTCTCAGATCAGACCGAGTTTTGTGAGACCGTTTCGGATTCCATAGTGAAACATATCTGTGGTCACATAATCTGCCAGTTCACGGATCTTCTGGGAACCATTTCCCATGGCCACCTTTGTCGCTGCATATTCAAACATGGACAGGTCATTGTTGCTGTCCCCAAAGACTACAGTGCTTTCCCACGGAATGTCAAAGATACGGCAGACTGCAGCGATTCCGACAGCCTTATTGCAGCCCCTCGGAACCAGCTCGATCGTTGTTCCCACAAACGCATTGTTCTCATGGCGGATCACGTCATAATACTGTGACAGTTCCCTGCATGCCTCTTCGTCGTTGCAGCCCTCTGTCATCTTGGCACTGATCTTGTTGATATGCATGCTGTCCTCATAACCGCGGATCGGCCGCCATTTCGGTCCAAGAGCCTCTGTGATCAGGTCACGGTACCAGTTGACTTCATTCGTATACTCATCCTTGTCATAGTACATGAAATCTGCACCTTCCATGACCGGGATCAGACCGTATTTACGCAGAGTCTCCACGGAAAGTTTCGCCACTTCCACCGGCATCTCTTTGTTATAAAGCCGCTGTCCGTCTTTTTCAATAGTCGCGCCGCATGCGCTGATCATACCGGTAAACGGGATCTGTTCCAGATAGCCCGGGACAAAAGCCCTGCTTCTTCCGGTGCACAGCCACGCCTCATGTCCGTTTTCCCTTAATTTACGGATTGCCTCTACCGCACTGTCCGGAACTCCTTTTTCAATATCGCAGATCGTACCGTCTGCATCAAAAAAAACTGCTTTTTTGTCTGTATTCATTCTCTTTCCCTCTTCTTATGCCTGTTTATGCAAAAAATTCCTTTGCTGCCTTAACAAAATACTCTGTATCCCTCACCCCTGCTGTCTCATACGGAGAATGCATGGAAAGCTGTGGCAGGCCGATATCCACCGTATTCATCGGGACCTGCGTGTTGGAGATATTTCCAAGCGTGGAACCGCCCGGAATGTCAGATCGGTTGACAAATGTCTGCCACGGAACACCTGCCCTGTCGCAGAGATCTTTGAACACAGCCGCTGACACTGCATCTGTGCAGTATTTCTGGTTTGCATTGTATTTGATCACGATTCCTTTATTCAGAAGCGGATGGTTGACCGGGTCTGCCTTATCTGTATAATTCGGGTGGAGCGCATGGGCATTGTCTGCGGAGATCATAAAGCTGTCCGCAAGTGTCATCAGATATTCCTCGTATGTCCTTCCAAGCCCGCTGTTGATACGGAGAAGTGTGTCTTTGAGGAAGGTGGATGCCGCTCCCTGCTTCGTGCCGCTTCCGACTTCTTCATTGTCAAGGACACAGTGCACCGCAATGCAGTCCTGCTTCTGTGCGCCCAGAAAGCCCTTCAGAGAGGCAAAAGCGCACTGCAGGTCGTCCAGTCTGGCGCTGGATGCGAATTCGTTCTCTGCGCCCCATATGGAGCCTTCCATGCGGTTGTAAAGAAAAAGATCATGGCTCAGGATATCTTTTTCTTCTACATCAAGCTGTGTGCTCAGAAGTTTCTGCAGTGACACATCAGAACCTCCCATGCTGAACAACGGCAGCATATCCTTCTGCGGATTATAGGAAACGCCGCTGTTTGCCTCCCGGTTCATATGGATCGCGAGGTTCGGGATCATCACGAGGTTCCTGTCGAAATCGATCAGTTTTTCTTCTAACTTTCCATCTTTTCGCACGATCACTCTTCCGGCAATGGACAGCGGACGGTCAAACCACGGTGCCATCAGCATCCCGCCGTACTTTTCGACATTCAGTTTCACATAAGTCTTCTCTACAACGATCTCCGGGTTTTCTTTGATCTTAAAAGACGGTGAATCGCTGTGGCTGGCGATGATATGAAACTTCCAGGATTCCTTCTCCGGTATGGTAAAAGCGATCAGCGCAGAATGGTTCCGCGTCACCACATATTTCCCTCCCGGTGTAAGCTTCCAGTGTTCCTTCTCCGAAAGCACCTGGAATCCATCTTCCGTCAGTCTCGCCTGCATTTCTTCTACAGTGTGGAATGCCGTAGGGCTTTTTTTGATAAAAGCAAGCAGTTCTTTTGTTGTTTCATAGTACATAATCAGCCACTCCTCATCTGTCGTTTATTCTGCACTTGATTATACGTTATTATCTTCTTTCTGGCAATGCCAATCTCACCAGGGGGGTATCACGCAAAAAACAGGGTGCCATTTCGACACCCTGCTGCCAGTTTTCCTAAATAAATTTTTATAAAGCTGTGATCCTGCGGATCGCTTCTAAGGTATTTTCGTAGGTTCCGAATGCGGTCAGACGGAAGAAGCCTTCTCCGTGTGCTCCGAATCCTGATCCCGGAGTTCCGACAACGTGTGCTGTCTTCAGAAGATAATCAAAGAAATCCCAGGAGCTCATGTTGTTCGGTGTTTTGAGCCAGATGTATGGAGCGTTCACACCGCCGGATACGGAATAGCCCGCTTCTTTCAGACCGTTGTAGATCGTATGGGCATTTCTCATATAGTAGGCAACCTGCTCTTTTAACTGTGCTTTTCCTTCCGGGGAATAGACAGCTTCGCCGGCGCGCTGTACGATATATGGGGCACCATTGAATTTGGTCCCATGACGTCTTGCCCAGAGATCATGAAGTGCAACACCTTCGCGGACAAGGTCTTTCGGAACAACAGTGAATCCAAGACGAACGCCGGTAAATCCCGCATTCTTGGAAAAGCTTCTCAGTTCGATCGCACAGGTACGTGCACCTTCACACTCATAAATGCTGTGCGGCACATCTTCCTCTGTGATATATGCCTCGTAAGCGGCATCATAGATGATCACTGCACCGTTCTTGTTTGCATAGTCTACCCACTCCTGAAGTTTGTCCTTTGTGATCGCTGCACCACTCGGGTTGTTCGGGAAGCAGAGATAGATCAGATCCGGTGTTTCTACCGGAAGTTCCGGCAGGAATCCGTTGGATTCCAGACACGGCATGTAGATCACGCCGTCAAAGTTTTCGTTTTTCTTATTGTATTCGCCGGTACGTCCTGCCATTACGTTTGTGTCTACATAAACAGGGTAAACCGGGTCGCAGACTGCCACTTTGTTGTCTGTGCCAAAGATCTCCTGGATGTTTCCGGAATCACTCTTTGCTCCGTCAGAAACAAAGATCTCATCTGCACTGATCTGGCATCCGCGTGCCTCGTAATCATTTTTTGCGATCGCGCTTCTTAAGAATTCGTATCCGAGATCCGGTGCATAGCCGTGGAAAGTCTCGGCATTTGCCATCTCATCGACAGATTTGTGAAGTGCATCAATGATCGCCGGTACAAGCGGCTGTGTGACATCACCGATTCCAAGACGTACGATCTCTACATCCGGATTTGCAGCCTGATATGCGGCTACTTTTTTTGCAATTGTGGAAAAAAGATAGCTTCCCGGCAGTTTCAGATAATTTTTATTTACTGTTACCATAATATATTCTCCTCATCTCTATGTTTGCGCTTCTCTTCTGAAGCATTATTGATTTTTTCTTTTCTCCACTTCTTTTACAAGTGCTTCACGGACTGCGTCCGGGCTTGCCTTGCCTTTGAGTTCTCTCATCATCTTACCGACAAAGAATCCGAATACTTTTTCTTTACCGCCAAGAAGTTCTGCGAGCGGTCCAGGGTTCTCATCCATGATCTTCTGTAAGATGTCGTTGAGAAGCCCTGTGTCTTCTACGATCTTGAGGCCGTGTTCTTCGATATAGGATACTGGTTCGATATCCTCATCAAAGACTTTTTCGAAGACTTTCTTTGCATTCTGTGCGCTGACTTCTTTTTTCTCTACCATCTGGATCAGGTCGGCGAGGTATTTCGGTGTAAAAGAAACTTTTTCCACATCAAGGCCCTTGTCCTTGGTCAGACGGAGTACTTCACCCATGAACCAGTTGGCTGCTTTCTTCGGGCTGCCGCAGAGGTTTGCAACTTCCTCAAAAAGCTCAGAAAGGTGTCTGGACTCGGTAAGGATTCCTGCATCGTATGCCGGAAGCTCAAATTCTTCCTGATAACGAAGCTGTTTTTCCTCGCGGAGTTCCGGCTGGGAAGTGCGGATCTCATCGATCCATGCATCGGAAATATGGATCGGCGGAAGATCCGGGTCCGGGAAGTAACGGTAATCTTTGGCATCCTCTTTGGAACGCATGGCATGGGAAGATTCTTTGTTGTCATCCCAGCGGCGGGTTTCCTGGACAACGGCTCTGCCTTCTTCGATCAGCTCGATCTGACGCTCTCTCTCGCCCTCGATGGCTCTTGCGATCGCCTTGAAGGAGTTCAGGTTCTTCATCTCGGTTCTTGTTCCGAATGTCTCACTGCCGACTTCACGGACAGACAGGTTGACATCGGCACGCATGGAACCTTCCTGTAATTTACAGTCAGATACACCGAGATACTGCATCATGCAGCGAAGTTTCTCGAGGTATGCGATAACTTCCTCAGAACTTCTCATATCCGGCTCGGATACAATCTCGATCAGCGGCACGCCGCTTCGGTTATAGTCAACCAGAGAGCAGTCTTCCCATTCATCATGGATCAGCTTTCCGGCATCTTCTTCCATATGCATTTCGTGGATACGGATCTTTTTCTTTCCGGCGGAAGTTTCGATCTCTACCCAGCCATCGTGGCAGATCGGCAGGTAAAGCTGTGAGATCTGGTAGTTCTGCGGGTTATCCGGGTAGAAATAGTTCTTTCTGTCAAATTTGCAGTACTGGTTGATCTGGCAGTTTGCCGCGATACCGGCTTTGAGTGCAAATTCTACGACCTGACGGTTCAGTACCGGCAGGGAACCCGGCATACCGGTGCAGACCGGGCAGGTATGTGTATTCGGTGCTCCACCAAACTCTGTAGAGCATCCACAGAAGATCTTTGTTTTTGTTGCAAGTTCTACATGGACTTCAAGACCAATGACGGTTTCATACTGTTTCATGCCTCTTTGCCTCCTTTCAGAGGAGTCGGGAATGCCCCTCTTTCTGCTTCATAAGCAGCCGCTGCACGGAGGATCTTGTGTTCTCCGAAGCAGTTTCCGATCATCTGGATACCGATCGGCATGCCTGCCTTGTCCTGTCCGCACGGAACGGTGATCCCAGGCAGACCGCAGAGGTTGACGGCAACGGTATAGATATCGCCAAGATACATGGCAAGCGGGTCCTTGAGACTTTCTCCGATCTTTGGTGCTGTGTACGGAGCAGCCGGTGCAAGGATCACATCATATTTATCAAAAGCACGATCAAATTCCTGTTTGATCAGGGCTTTGGTACGAAGTGCTTTCAGGTAATAAGCATCGTAATAACCGGAACTTAAAACGAAGGAACCAAGCATGATACGGCGTTTGACTTCCTCGCCGAACCCTTCTGTTCTGGTCTTTTTGTACATATCGTGAAGTCCCTCGTACTCTGCTGCACGATAGCCATATTTTACACCATCGAAACGTTCCAGGTTGGAGCTTGCCTCCGCGCTGGCAATGATATAATAGGCAGGGATCATATATTCCATTGTCTCTACGGAGAAAAATTCTACGATCGCACCCTGTGAGGTGAGGACTTTGAGCGTCTCCATAAAAGCATCTTTGACTTCCGGATCAAGACCTTTGGCGAGGAATTCTTTCGGCACGCCGAACTTCATTCCGAGAAGTTTCTTCTCCTCAATGCTCTTTGAGAAATCAAGGTCTTTGCGGTCGAGGGAAGTGCTGTCTTTCGGGTCATGTCCTGCGATCACTTCAAGAAGTGCGGCACAGTCTGCCACGTCTTTTCCGACCGGTCCGATCTGGTCAAGAGAGGAAGCATAAGCTACCAGTCCATAACGGGATACGGTTCCGTAAGTTGGTTTGATCCCGGTCACGCCGCAAAAAGAACTTGGCTGACGGATAGAGCCGCCGGTGTCAGAACCTAAAGCCATAAAGGCTTCTCCTGCTGCAACTGCCGCACAGGAACCGCCGGAAGAACCTCCCGGAACGTGTTCCAGATCCCACGGGTTCCTTGTCACACCGTAAGCAGAAGTTTCTGTGGTACTTCCCATGGCAAACTCATCCATGTTTGTCTTTCCGATCACGATCATTCCGGCTTTTTCCAGACGGTCGATGACTTCTGCGTTATACTGTGGTACGAAGTTCTCTAATATTTTTGATGCACAGGTTGTTTTTTTGCCTTTGATACAAATGTTGTCTTTGACTGCGATCGGCACTCCGGCGAGCGGTCCGGTGTAGGTGCCGTCCATGATTCCTTTTTCGACTTCTTTTGCTCTTGCAAGAGCATCTTTCTTATAAAGGTCAAGATATGCGTGTACTTTACCCTCTTTTTTCTCTATCTGATCAAAAACCTCTTTGACACCGTCCGCTACTTTGACCTGACGCTGTCTGATCTTTTTTGACAGCTCCAGGGCTGTCATTGTCTGCAGTTCCATCCTCATTCTCCTATCCTATGGTCTTCGGTACCTGATACTGTCCTTCTTTTTCCTTTGGTGCGTTTGCAAGCATTGCTTCTTTGTTGTCTCCGTTTGTCACAACATCATCACGGAATACATTTTCATCACCAAAGATATGGGACAGAGGCTCCACGCCATCTGTATCCAGTTCGTCCAGTTTTTCTACATAATCCAGCATTTTCTGCATGTCCTGCTTTGCTTTTGCCTTGGCTTCCTCACCTAAGGAAAGTTTTGCGAGGATACATACGTTTTCGATTGTTTCGTCATCTATGATCTTTGCCATCTGACTTTTCCTCCTTCTCTTACGGCTCCAGTCTGTTCAGGTCTCTCGGGAACAGACACGCTTCACGGACGTTTTCTTCTCCAAGAAGCTGCATGGTCAGACGTTCCAGACCAATACCAAGTCCTCCATGTGGCGGCATGCCATGTTTGAAGGTATCCAGATACTGCTCCATTCCTTCTTCTTCCATGCCTCTTGCTGCGATCTTGGCTTTGAGCTGATCGTAGTCATGGATCCTCTGTCCGCCGGTCGTTACTTCCAGTCCGTGGAAAAGAAGGTCAAAACTTAAGGTAAACTTCTCATCACTCGGATCATCCATTGCGTAGAACGGACGTTTCTTGGACGGATAATGAGTTACAAATACAAAGTCCGCATCGTATTCTTCTTTGAAGTATCTTCCGATCAGAGCTTCTTCTTCTGGCTCCAGATCGTATGGGTTGCGGATCTTACGGTTATATTTCTCGGAAACCAGTTCTTTGGCTTTGTCAAAACGAACGGCCGGGATCTTGTCGACTTTTGGAAGCTGTACTTTAAGGATCTGAAGTTCCTTTGCGTAGTCTTTCTGAAGAAGTGCTACTGCATACTGAAGAAATCCTGTTTCCATTGCCATGATCTCTTCAAAGCTGTCGATGTATCCCATCTCAAAGTCAAGGCTGGTATATTCGTTTAAGTGACGTTTGGTATTGTGTTTCTCTGCACGGAATACCGGTCCTGTCTCAAATACTCTGTCAAACACACCGACCATCATCTGTTTGTAGAACTGCGGGCTCTGTGCGAGGACCGCCGGTTTGTGGAAGTAGCTGAATTTGAAAAGGTTTGCTCCACCCTCGGCTCCTCTTGCCCCGATCTTCGGTGTGTGGATCTCTGTGAAACCGTTCTCATAGAGGTAATCACGGAAAGCACGTGTCAGCGCTTCCTGGATCTTGAATTTGGAACGTTCCTGGATGTTACGGAGTGCGATCGGACGTAAATTCAGTTTTGCCTCCAGAGATGTGTTTAATTTCCATTTGTCGATCGCCAGCGGCATCG
Organism: Blautia sp. CAG:237; assembly: GCF_000436615.1. Taxonomy (NCBI): domain Bacteria; kingdom Bacillati; phylum Bacillota; class Clostridia; order Lachnospirales; family Lachnospiraceae; genus Blautia; species Blautia sp. CAG:237. The sequence continues at coordinate 26,775 of NZ_FR886741.1, read as the reverse complement.
GCTCTGCCGGCTGTGACAGGATCTCAATTTCTCTGATGCGGATCTCTCTTCCATGAGGCGCACGTTCTTCTGCATTCAGGATCCCTTTCACGCGAAGTGTCATTGCCTCTTTGAGATCATGAATGGAAAGATTTGCCTTTTCATTTTCAAAAACAGTCTGAAAAAGTCCCTCTCTTCTTCTGAGGATCACGAACGCAACATCGCCCATATTTCGGATGCTGTGAACGGCTCCTTCCAGAACAACTTCCTGATCCAGAAGTTCCTCTCCTAACAGTGCTTCCCACGAAGTAACTTCTTTTTTCCATGTACCATCCAAAAACTCCATTTCCTCATCCTCCATATTATAAGTCTCTTAAAAGTTTCTATTATTATTCATCATATAAAAGCATCAAAAGCATCTGTGCTGTTTCTACCATGTTCGTTCCGGAATCCATGCTGGATTTCTGGATATAACGGTAGGCTTCATCTTCACTTAAATGATTTCGCTGCATCAGCATCATTTTTGCATTGGATATATAGTTCTGTTCTTTCCAGGATCGTGCCTTTGGTTTCTTTTTTTCTTTTCTTTTTCTTCGCTCCTGCTGCGTCAGGATCATATTTACTGTGTTGACAAGGTCGCTTGCCTTGACCGGCATCTGTACCGACAGGATCGATGTCGGCACTTCACAGATCACTCTTGCAGACGCAAGAAGCAGCATTTCAAAATCTCTTGGCATACACTCTGAAAGATCAAGATAATTCATATCCGGAAGCCGATGACTGCAGATCAGTACGCCGCTTCCAAGTTCGGAAGCACTTGACAGAGCATTTGATGCGGTTGTACATACAGATGCAACGGTAAATCCGTGCCGCGCCAGAACCGCACGGATTTTTTTTGCATCTTCGATTTTGGGTAATGCGATCACAATGCTGCTCATACAAGTGTTCTCCTATTTTTTGTCTTATGCTTACAGGCGATACAGGTATTCTTCTACTTCCCAGTCAGTTACCTGTCTGGTATAACGCAGCCACTCATCTTTCTTCTGTGCAAGATAAGTCCTGCAGAATTCTTCGCCCAGTATTCCCCGGATCCAGGTGCTGTTTTCAAAAAGCTCGATCGCATCTTTGAGTGTTTCCGGAAGATGCTCTGTCTCCTGATCCTGTGTTGCGATATTTGACGATTTTGTAGGAGAAATTTTGTTTCGGATCCCATCCAGTCCGGCTGCAAGACATACTGCAAACACCAGGTACGGATTGGAAGATGCATCCGGACTTCTCAGTTCCACTCTTGTTCCCTCTCCTCTTGTCACAGGGATGCGGACAAGTGAATTCTGATTATTCTCTGTCCAGGTAAGTTCTGTCGGTGCATCATATCCAGGAACAAGACGCTTGTAGGAATTCACGAGAGGATTAGTGACCAGTGCCATCTCCTTGCTGTGTGCAAGAAGTCCTCCGATAAAATAACGGGCCTCTTCACTTAATTCTCCCGGATGATCTGCGTCTTCAAACAGATTTCTTCCATTTTTGAATACAGAAAACTGGATGTGCATTCCGGAACCATTTACCTCTGCTCTTGGCTTCGGCATAAAAGTTGCATGAAGGCCATGACGCTTTGCAACAATACGGACTGCCATCTTGAATGTCATGATGCAGTCTGCGATATCACGGATCTCACCATAGCTGAAATCAATCTCATGCTGTGCCGGAGCTGCTTCATGATGGGAGGATTCTACTTCCATTCCCATATCCTCGAGAGTCAGCACCATGTCACGTCTTGCATTCTCGCCAAGATCCAGCGGACTCATATCCAGGTATCCTGCTTTTTCGTGTGTTACGGTTGTCGGATTGCCATTATCGTCTGTGTGGAAAAGAAAAAACTCACACTCCGGATCGATATAGCAGGTGTATCCTTCCTGCTCCGCCTCTTCGGCTACTCTCTCAAGAATATATCTCGGGCTGTTTTTGTATGGTGTACCATCCGGCCAGTAGAGATTGCAGATCATTCTCGCAACTTTTCCCTGCTGCGGACGCCACGGCAGGATAGCAAACGTATCCAGCACCGGACGAAGATAAAGATCAGATCCCTTTTCAGGATCCATCCCTGCGATCTGTTCGCCGTTGATCATACACTGATTCGCTAACGCACGGGGAAGTTCCCGGGTCGTAACAGCGATATTCTTGATCGCACCGAACATATCAGTAAACTGAAGGCGGATGAATTCTACGTCTTCCTCCTCAACCATCTGTAATATTTCTTCTCTGGTATAATTCCCCATGCCATTCTCTCCTTATCTATTGAAAATAAAAAGCAAAAAAGGCGTACTTTCGGAAGGTTTACCCTCCAAAAGAACGCCTTTGTTCATGCAGGTATTATAGCAACCGGCATGGTCTTTGTCAACGTCTTTTTTCAGAGATTTGTATAACCCATCAGGGATTCATCTACGGCTTTGGCGGCTTCGCGGCCCTCGCGGATCGCCCATACGACCAGAGACTGTCCTCTGTGCATGTCGCCAGCTGTGAAGACTCTCGGTACAGAAGTTGCGTAGGCATCCGGTTTTGTCTCAACGTTTGTTCTTCCATTGATCGCTACGTGAAATGCATCGGTTACGTATTTCTGGCTTCCGAGGAATCCTGCTGCGATCAGGACCAGATCTGCAGGGATCACTTTCTCGCTTCCCTCAACCGGAACCATCATCATCCTTCCGGTCTTTTCGTCTTTTTGTGCTTTGAGGTCTACGATCTTTGCCTTGCACACATTGCCTTTTTTGTCAGCGATAAATTCGGTGACGGTTGTCTGATAGATCCGTGGATCATGTCCGAAGACTGCGATCGCTTCTTCCTGGCCATAGTCTGTCTTGAGGACTCTCGGCCACTGCGGCCACGGGTTGTTTGCAGCACGCTCAACCGGCGGTTTCGGCATCATCTCAAGCTGTGTCACAGATTTTGCACCAAGACGGACGGAAGTTCCTACGCAGTCATTTCCTGTATCACCACCACCGATGACAAGGACATGTTTGCCTTTTGCCAGTTCATATGGAACTTTTTCGAAGTTGCTGTCGAGAAGTGTCTTTGTGACCATTCCGAGGAAGTCTACTGCGAAATAGATCCCTTTTGCCTCTCTTCCAGGCACTTTTATGTCACGCGGGTTGGAAGCTCCGCAGGCAAGCACGACTCTGTCATACTGTTTCAGCAGGTCTTCTGCCTTGATGTCCTTGCCCACGTTTGTATTGAGGACAAATTTTACTCCTTCTTCTTCCATGAGACGGATTCTTCTGTCTATTACAGATTTCTCCAGTTTCATGTTCGGGATACCGTAGCGGAGAAGTCCGCCCGGGCGGTCGCTTCTTTCATAAACTGTAACACTGTGGCCTCGTCTATTGAGCTGCTGTGCTGCTGCAAGTCCGGATGGACCGCTTCCGATCACGGCGATGGTCTTGCCGGTGCGGACATTCGGTTTCTGCGGCTGGACCCAGCCTTCTTTGTAAGCGGTCTCAATGATCGCTCTTTCGTTTTCCTTTGTGGAAACCGGCTCTCCGTTTAAGTTACAGGTGCAGGCTGCCTCGCAGAGTGCAGGACACACTCTGGAAGTAAACTCCGGAAAACTGTGTGTCTTGGAAAGTCTCAAATATGCCTGTTTCCAGTTTCCTGTATATACCAGATCGTTTGTCTCAGGAACAAGGTTGTGCAGAGGACAGCCGGATGCCATTCCTCCGAGCATCATTCCTGACTGGCAGAAAGGAACGCCGCATGCCATGCAGCGTGCCCCCTGAAGTTTCTGTTTTTCTTTGCTGAGTGGAGTCCGGAACTCATTGAAATTGGCAATCCGGACCTTTGGCGGCAGTACTTTGGCTGTCTCTCTGTTATATTCTAAAAATCCTGTTGGCTTTCCCATGTTTCCTCATCCTCCTTAATGCTTTGCTCCGATGCTTTCGTAAAATGCTTCCATCTGTGCCTGCTCACTTGTCAGTCCTTTTTCTTCCAGTTTGGCGCTGAGTGTAAGCATCTTTTTGTATTCGTTCGGAATCAGTTTCTTAAAGTGCGGCAGGTAAGCATCAAAGTCAGCAAGCACTTTTGCACCCAGTTTGGAGCCTGTTGCCGCAACATGGGCTTCGATCAGATCACGAAGTTCTTTCTTATCATATTTGTTCTCTACTTTTTCGATAGAGATCATTGCCTTGTTGATGTTTTTGTAAAGTTTGTTCTCAACATCAAGTACGTAAGCGATACCGCCGCTCATACCTGCTGCGAAGTTCTTTCCGGTGCGTCCGAGGACTACGACACGACCGCCTGTCATGTACTCGCATCCGTGCTCGCCGACACCCTCTACAACTGCGTAAGCACCTGAGTTACGGACTGCAAAACGTTCTCCGGCAACACCGTTGATAAATGCATATCCACTGGTAGCACCGTAGAGTGCAACGTTACCGATGATGATGTTTTCTTCCGGTTTGTAAGCTGCTTTTTCCGGAACTTTGACGATCAGTTTACCACCGGAAAGTCCCTTTCCGAAGTAGTCGTTGCTGTCACCGGTAAGGTTCAGTGTAAGACCCTTAGGGATAAAAGCACCGAAACTCTGTCCGCCGGCTCCGTGACAGTTGATCACGATCGTGTCATCCGGAAGTCCCTTTCCGGTCTGTCTGGTGATCTCTGCACCGAGGATCGTACCAAAGGTACGGTCTGTGTTTGTTACGTCTACATCGAGTTCGATATGTTCACCTTTGGCGATCGCTTTGCCGCATTTCTTGAGAAGGACTTTTTCATCCAGAGTTTTTTCCAGTTCGAAGTTGTAAACTGCCTTTGGATCGAAGGTCACTTTCTGTCCGTTTCCGGCATATGGGTTATCGAGGATCGCGCTTAAGTCAACTTTGCCTTTGTGCGGCTCTGCCTGGGAAGCTTCCACAGACTGTCTTAAGAGGTCTGTACGTCCTACCATCTCATCGACAGTGTGAACACCAAGGCGTGCCATATATTCTCTCAGCTCCTGAGCGATAAATCTCATGAAGTTTTCTACGTATTCCGGTTTTCCACGGAAACGTTTACGAAGTTCCGGGTTCTGTGTTGCCACACCGACCGGGCAGGTATCCAGGTTGCAGACACGCATCATGACGCATCCCATGGTTACAAGCGGAGCTGTCGCAAAACCAAATTCCTCTGCACCGAGAAGTGCTGCAATGGCAACGTCACGGCCGCTCATCAGTTTACCGTCTGTCTCGATGCGGACACGGTTACGGAGTCCGTTCATGATCAGAGTCTGGTGTGTCTCGGCAAGACCAAGTTCCCACGGAAGTCCTGCATTGTGGATGGAACTTCTCGGTGCTGCACCGGTACCTCCATCGTATCCTGAGATCAGGACTGTCTGTGCTCCGGCTTTGGCAACACCGGCTGCGACTGTACCTACACCTGCCTCAGAAACAAGTTTTACAGAAATATCTGCATAAACGTTTGAATTTTTAAGGTCATAGATCAGCTGTGCCAGGTCCTCGATAGAGTAGATATCGTGATGCGGCGGCGGGGAGATCAGACTTACGCCAGGTGTTGAATGACGGGTCTTTGCAATCCACGGATAAACTTTCTTTGCCGGAAGATGTCCGCCTTCACCTGGTTTTGCACCCTGTGCCATCTTGATCTGGATCTCTCTTGCGGATACCAGATAGCTGCTGGTAACACCGAAACGTCCGCTGGCAACCTGTTTGATCGCAGAACAGCGGTCATTTTCACTTCCTGCGGAAGCGATACGCTCATCACTCTCTCCACCTTCACCTGTGTTGGATTTTCCATGGAGATGGTTCATAGCGATCGCAAGTGTCTCATGTGCTTCCTGGGAAATAGATCCGTAGGACATCGCACCTGTCTTGAAACGTTTTACGATCTCATCTACGCTTTCTACTTCGTCGATCGGGATCGCTTTTTCCGGATAATTGAATTCCAGAAGTCCACGAAGGGCTCCATGGCTTTCCTGGTCTACGACTTTTGTATATTCTTTGAACAGTGCATAGCTTCCTGTTCTTGTAGATTCCTGAAGGAGATGGATCGTCTGCGGATTGTAGCGGTGTTCCTCTCCCTGGCTTCTCATCTTGTGTGCACCGACACTGTCAAGTGTGAGGTCTGTATTCAGTCCCAGCGGGTCAAAGGCTTCAGAGTGAAGTCTGTCTACGTTCTCCTCGATATCTTCCAGTGTGATTCCGCCTACACGGCTTACAGTTCCTGTAAAGTATTTATCGATAACATCCTTAGAGATACCGATTGCCTCAAAGATCTGAGATCCCTGATAAGACTGGATCGTGGAAATACCCATCTTGGATGCGATCTTGACGATGCCACTTAAGACTGCGTGGTTATAATCCTCAACTGCTGCATAATAATCTTTATCCAGCATATGGGTATCGATCAGCTCGCGGATCGTTTCCAGTGCGAGATATGGGTTGACTGCACTTGCACCATAACCGAGAAGAGTTGCGAAATGATGGACTTCTCTCGGCTCGCCGGATTCTACGATCAGACCCAGGGAAGTACTCTTCTTGGTTTTTACGAGATGCTGATGTACTGCGGATACCGCCAGAAGAGACGGGATCGGCATATGGTTTTCATCTACTCCACGGTCAGAAAGTACGAGGATGTTTGCGCCGTCACGGAATGCCTTGTCAACCTCCACGAAGAGACGGTCGATCGCTCTCTCCAGTTTCGTACTCTTATAATAGAGAGTAGATACAACAGCAACTTTGAATCCATCTGCCTTCATGTTTTTGATCTTGAGCATGTCTGTATTTGTGAGGATCGGATGAAGGATCTTGAGTACATGGCAGTTTTCCGGCTGCTGTACCAGAAGGTTTCCGTCCTTACCTACATAAACGCTTGTGGAGGTAACGATCTCTTCACGGATCGCATCGATCGGCGGGTTTGTTACCTGTGCAAAAAGCTGTTTGAAATAGTCGAATAAAGGTCTGTGCTCATTGGAGAGGACAGCAAGCGGAGTATCTACACCCATGGCTCCGATGCTCTCTGCTCCGTTTAATGCCATGTTACGGATAGAAGTACGGTACTGTTCGTAAGTATATCCGAACGCTTTCTGGAGACGTGCGCGGTGCTCCGGTGTGTACTCTTCCATACGGATATTCGGGATCTTGATGTCTTTAAGCTGTACGAGATTACTGTTCAGCCATTCGCCGTACGGCTGCATTTTTGCGTATTTTTCTTTCAGTTCATCATCGTCGAGGACTTTTCCCTGAACAGTATCTACCAGGAGCATTTTGCCCGGATGGAGACGTTCTTTGAGAACAATCTTCTCTTCCGGAACCGGCATGACACCGACCTCAGAAGAAAGGATCATATAGCCGTCGGAAGTAATATAATATCTGGATGGACGAAGACCATTACGGTCAAGGACTGCACCTATCACATCACCATCGGAGAACAGGATGGAAGCCGGTCCGTCCCATGGCTCCATCATGGTTGCATAATACTGATAGAAATCTCTCTTCTCCTGGGAGATCGTGTCGTTGTATGCCCATGGCTCCGGGATCGTGATCATGACTGCAAGCGGAAGTTCCATACCACTCATTACAAGGAATTCCAGTGTATTGTCAAGCATTGCGGAGTCGGAACCGTTGCGGTTTACGACCGGAAGGACTTTGTGAAGCTGGCCTTTGAGGTATGGAGATTCCATATTTTCTTCTCTGGCGAGCATCTTGTCGGCATTTCCACGGATGGTGTTAATCTCTCCGTTGTGTACGATGAAACGGTTCGGATGTGCTCTCTCCCAGCTTGGGTTTGTGTTGGTACTGAATCTGGAATGTACCATTGCGATCGCGGATTCATACTCCGGATTCTGCAGATCTGCAAAGAAAGTACGAAGCTGTCCGACCAGGAACATACCTTTGTAAACGATCGTTCTGCTGCTCATAGAAACAACATAAGTGTTGTCATTACTCTGTTCAAACTCACGACGTGCGATGTAGAGCATACGATCGAATGGGAGACCCTTTTCGACATCCTGTGGTTTTTTGATGAATGCCTGCATGATGCATGGCATGCACTCTCTTGCCTTGTGTCCGAGGACCTCCGGGATCACAGGAACGTTTCTCCATCCGAGAAGTTCCAGTCCTTCTTTTTCCACGATGATCTCGAACATTTTTTTTGCCTGGGCGCGTTTGATCTCGTGCTGCGGGAAGAAGAACTGTGCGATACCATATTCTCTTTCCTCACCGATATCAAAGCCCTCTTTCTTACAGGCTTTTTTGAAAAATTTATGGGAGATCTGCAGAAGGATACCAACACCGTCACCGGTTTTTCCCTCTGCATCCTTACCTGCACGATGCTCCAGATGTTCTACGATCCTGAGAGCATTCGCAACAGTTTCATGTGTTTTCTTTCCTTTGATGTTGACAACTGCGCCGATACCACAGTTGTCATGCTCAAATTCCTGGCGATACAGGCCCTGTTCTTCTCTCGTTACTTCCTGCATAATCTTCGTCCTCTCTATCAAAAAAAATTATATTATTCTTTATTTTGCTGTTTCCTGCTTTCTTTCTCCTTTGCGTATGCGTCTGCTGCTTTTACAAAGCCGCGGAATAAAGGATGTGCATGGTTCGGTCTGGATTTGAATTCCGGATGTCCCTGGGTTCCCTCGTAGAACGGATGATCCTTGATCTCGATCATCTCTACGATATGTCCGTCAGGGGAAGTTCCGGCGATCGTCATGCCTTTCGCAGCAAGCTCTTCACGGAATGCGTTGTTGACTTCATAACGATGTCTGTGACGTTCCTGGATCTCTTTCTTTCCAAAAAGTTCCAGTGCTTTGGAGTTATCTGCAAGTACACATGGATAGCTTCCAAGTCTTAAAGTTCCTCCAAGGTCTTCTACACTCTCCTGATCCGGCATCAGTGCGATCACCGGATGTTTGGTAGCTGGGTTCAGCTCGATGCTGTTTGCATCTTCGTATCCTAATACGTGGCGGGCGAATTCTACGATCGCCATCTGCATTCCAAGGCAGATCCCAAGGTACGGGATTTTGTGGACACGGGCATACTGTGCTGCCAGGATCATTCCCTCTGTACCTCTGTTTCCAAATCCTCCCGGAACAAGGATACCGTCTACATTATGAAGTGTCTGGTCGAGATTCTTCTCATTTAATTCTTCAGAATCCACCCAGGTCAGTTCTACTTTGGCTCTGCAGGAAATCCCGCCGTGTTTCAGAGCTTCCACAACACTTAAGTAGGCATCATGGAGCTGTGTATATTTTCCTACCATTGCAATGTTTACTGTGCTCTCCGGATTTCTCAGATCGTTGACCATCTCTGTCCACTCGGTAAGATCCGGTTTGCGGTTCTCAAGTCTCAAGGATTCCAGAACTACATCGGCAAGTTTTTCTCTTTCCATTGCAAGAGGAGCTTCATATAAATATTCTACATCAAGGTTCTGTAATACATGGCTGACCGGTACGTTACAAAACAGTGCGATCTTGCCTTTGATCTCATCTGTCAGCGGATGTTCGCTTCTGCATACCAGAACGTCCGGCTGGATTCCCATTCCCTGAAGTTCCTTGACACTTGCCTGGGTCGGTTTGGTCTTCATTTCCTCAGAAGCTTTGAGGTATGGGATCAGGGTTACATGAATGAGGATTGCATTGTCATGTCCCACATCATGCTGGAACTGACGGATGGATTCCAGGAACGGCTGGCTCTCGATGTCACCAACGGTTCCTCCGACCTCGATGATCGCGATTCTCTCTTCTTCCGGTGATTTGGCGCGGTAAAAACGGCTCTTGATCTCATTTGTAATATGAGGAATGACCTGTACTGTCCCTCCTCCAAAATCTCCGTGACGCTCTTTCTGCAGGACTGACCAGTAGATCTTACCGGTTGTCACGTTGGAATTTTTATCAAGGCTTTCATCGATAAATCTCTCATAATGACCAAGATCCAGGTCTGTCTCTGTACCGTCATCAGTAACAAAGACCTCTCCATGCTGGATCGGGTTCATGGTTCCCGGATCGATATTGATATAAGGATCAAATTTCTGCATGGTCACCTGATAGCCTCTTGCCTTGAGAAGCCTTCCCAGGGACGCTGCCGTGATCCCTTTACCCAGTCCGGATACAACACCGCCTGTAACAAAAACATATTTAACTGACATTGTGATTTCCTCCTCCATCTGTGTTACACATAAATGTCTGATAAAAGAAAAAGCACCAGAAGCGGATGAAGGGGCTGGTTTACCCTTATCTGCCTCTGACGCCTTTGTCAGACACGACTCTTAAATATGTGCATTACTATACCGTATTTTGGACACTTTGTAAATATGTAATTTTTATATAAATCGCATTTTTTTATCTTTTTTTCCTGCACATTCTGCCAAAATCAGTGACAGTTTAACAGCCGCAGTCGATCTTCTTATTCAGTTCTGCCTCGACATCCAGCGGATAATTTCCGTCAAAACATGCCTTGCAGAGAGGAAGTCCTCCTGCCATTCCCTCCAGGAACTCACTCTGCATGTATCCAAGGGAATCTGCACCGATCATTTTGCGGATCTCTTCGGTGCTGTGATTGGAAGCGATCAGCTGGTCATTGGACGGTACATCTGTTCCGAAATAACATGGATGAAGGAACGGTGGGGAGCTGATACGTACATGCACTTCCAGTGCTCCGGCTTTCTTGAGCATGCGGATCAGGTTTGCGATCGTGGTTCCTCTTACGATGGAGTCGTCGACCAGAACGATCCTCTTACCCTTAACTGCAGATTCCAGGACGCTCAGTTTGAGGTGAACGCTGGATTCACGCTCCTCCTGGGTCGGTTTGATGAAAGTTCGTCCGATATAGCTGTTCTTATAGAAAGCAAATCCAAATGGAATTCCGGATTCTTCGGAATATCCCTTGGCTGCCGGGATGCCGGACTCCGGTACACCAGCCACAAGATCTGCTTCTACAGGATAAGATTTTGCAAGAGATTTACCGCCGCGGATACGTGCATCGTAGATCTTGACGCCATCCATCTCGCTGTCCAGTCTTGCAAAGTAAATATATTCAAATACACAGTGTGCATGTTTACCGCCGGCGAGTTCTTTGTTGGATTCGATGCCTTTCTTTGAGATGGTGACCATCTCTCCTGGTTCGATATCTCTTACGAACTCTGCGCCGACAGAGGTCAGTGCACAGCTTTCGGATGCGAGGACATAGGTATTATCCCTCTTGCCAAGACAGAGCGGTTTCAGCCCAAGCGGATCACGGATACCGATCAGTTTACGCGGGCTCATGACCACAAGTGCATAAGCACCTTTGAGTTTGTGCGCGGTCTTGAGAACGGCATCCTCTACTGTCCTAGTGTGTACACGCTCTCTCGCTATATGGAACGCAATGACTTCTGAATCCGTAGTCGTATGGAAGATCGCTCCATTCTGGATCAGTTCCCATTTCAGTTCCGGTGTGTTGATCAGGTTTCCATTGTGTGCAAGTGCAAGTGTTCCCTTAATATAGGACAGGACAAGCGGCTGTGCATTCTCTGCTACCGATGCTCCTGTCGTTGAATAACGTACATGACCGATGCCAAGATCTCCTTCCATATTGCGGATAGTATTCTCACGAAGGACTTCACTTACAAGTCCGAGATCCTTATGAAACTGGATGTTTCCTCTTTCGCCCTCTGTGCGGGAAACTGCAAGTCCACAAGACTCCTGTCCACGGTGCTGCAAAGATGTAAGACCATAATAAATAGAGGAAACCACATTCCCTCCATCCAGATCGTACATACCAAATACGCCGCAGGCTTCCTTTAATTCTGCCATCAGAATTTCCTCCCATTCTTTTCAAATGCTTTCTGCTTTCTGAAGTGCTTTTCACAGTGAAATTATAATAGAAGAAAGTGATTTGTCAACCCTTGTCCCCTCAAAAAAGCATACAAATAAATTCATCCGTCCAAACAAAAAATTTGAAAAAATTTTCGAAAAAGTTGTTGACATCCCGATTTTTTTGTGTATACTACAACACATAAGCAACGGCGCTTTGGAAAACAAAATCCAAGGCGCCTTTTTTGTTTATCTGAGAGTTTTTATTTTAATTACGAAAATTAAGATTAATGGAGCATTGAAAGGAGATTTTATTATGGCACAGAGCATTCCTGAAATCTACGGCAGTCTTGTTTTTAACGACAAGATCATGCGTGAGAAATTACCGAAAGACATGTACAAGGCACTGAAAAAAACGATTGAGAACGGTACACACCTGGAACTTGATGTTGCCAACTCCGTTGCAGTTGCCATGAAAGAATGGGCTCTCGAACATGGAGCTACCCATTACACTCACTGGTTCCAGCCAATGACAAACTTCACCGCAGAAAAACATGACAGCTTCATCTCCCCGACAGGCGACGGACAGGTGATCATGGAATTCTCCGGTAAAGAACTTGTAAAAGGCGAGCCGGATGCATCCAGTTTCCCGTCAGGCGGTCTTCGTGCTACATTTGAAGCAAGAGGATATACAGCATGGGATCCTACATCACCGGCATTCATCAAAGACCGTACCCTTTATATCCCGACTGCATTCTGCTCCTACAGCGGAGAGGCACTGGATAAGAAAACACCTCTTCTTCGTTCCATGGATACCCTGAACAAAGAGGCTGTCAAGATCCTCCGCCTTCTCGGAAATACAGAAGTAAAACATATCGATACCACCGTTGGTCCGGAACAGGAATACTTCCTGGTAGACAAAGACCTCTACAATAAGAGGAAAGACCTGATCTTCTGCGGACGTACCCTGATCGGTGCTCCGGCTCCAAAAGGACAGGAAATGGAAGACCACTACTTCGGAACCCTGAAACCTCGTGTATCTGCTTACATGCATGACCTGGACGAAGAGCTCTGGAAACTTGGAATTCCGGCTAAAACAAAACATAACGAAGTTGCTCCTGCACAGCACGAGCTGGCTCCTGTATTCGATACCACAAACGTAGCAGTTGACCACAACCAGCTTACAATGGAGATCATGAAAAAAGTAGCTGCCAAACACAACATGGTATGCCTGCTTCATGAGAAACCATTCGAAGGAATCAACGGAAGTGGTAAACACAACAACTGGTCCATGAGCACAGACACAGGTGTCAACCTTCTTGATCCTGGCAAAACACCTGCAGAAAATACACAGTTCCTAGTATTCCTTGTAGCAGTCATCAAAGCAGTTGATGATTACGCAGATCTTCTCCGTATCTCTGTTGCAAGTGCAGGAAATGATCACCGTCTTGGTGCAAACGAAGCTCCGCCGGCAGTTGTATCTATCTTCCTTGGTGACGAGCTGACAGAAGTACTCAAAGCAATCGAGAACGACGAATTCTTCGTTGGACACGGTGCTGTTCAGATGGATATCGGAGCAAAAGTACTTCCGCACTTCGTAAAAGACAACACAGACAGAAACCGTACTTCACCGTTCGCATTCACAGGAAACAAATTCGAGTTCCGTATGCTTGGATCTTCTTCTTCCGTAGCAAACCCGAACATCATCCTCAACACTGCTGTTGCTGAAGTATTAAGCCAGTTCTATGAGGAACTCAAAGATGTTCCGGCTGACGGAATGGAATCCGCTGTTCATGAATTACTCAAAAAGACCATCAAAGAACACAAACGTATCATCTTCAACGGAAACGGTTATACAGATGAATGGATCGAAGAAGCAGAAAAACGCGGTCTCTACAACCTGGTATCCACTCCGGATGCACTGCCGCACTTCGTTGATGAGAAGAATGAAAAACTTCTCACAAGCCATCACATCTTTACACATGCAGAGCTTCATTCCCGTTATGAGATCAAGCTTGAGAACTATGTAAAGACCCTTCATATCGAAGCAGGCACTATGGTTGAGATCATCCAGAAAGATCTTCTTCCGGCAGTTACTACATATATGGAAAAACTGGCTCAGACTGCAGCACTTAAGAAATCAGTCGTTCCGGATATCTCCGTATCCGCAGAAGCTGCACTTCTTACCAGACTGACAGAACTTTCTGAGACCATGGTCAAAGATCTGGAAAGACTCAAAGAGGATACTGCAATGGCAGAATACGAAGTCGGCAAAGATCTTCTCAAGAGTGCAAAACTCTATCAGAGTGTTGTACTTACCGATATGGAAAAAGTTCGTGTTTCCGCTGATGCAGCAGAAGCTCTGATCCCGGATTCTATCCTTCCATATCCGACATACGGCAAACTGTTATTCTCCATCTCTGACTGATCCAGAGGATAACAGACAATTTCATACCGGTAAAACCAGGGGATATCTCATGAAACATGAACTACTTCATAATTCATTATCGATTTCCTCATCCATTAATCACACGATACGGTATCCCCTGTTTTACATATACTTGATTCGTAAAGGCGCGAAAATGATGAAATTTCATTCTCGCGCCTTTTCTGAATATTGAAGCCACACTAATCTTGTCAACTTTTTAGGGAA
>NZ_FR886741.1:12067-12292 GCF_000436615.1 Blautia sp. CAG:237 | reverse complement strand
TATGGGTGCTTTTTGGCGCCGCGCTTGTCTTCTTTATGCAGGCCGGATTTGCAATGGTAGAAACCGGCTTCACCAGAGCAAAAAACGCTGGTAACATCATCATGAAAAACCTTATGGACTTCTGTATCGGTACTCCTACTTTCTGGATTGTCGGATTCGGGATCATGTTTGGAGCAGGAAACGGATTCTTCGGAAAGATCGGCGGCATTGCCACAGAGGCAAATT
>NZ_FR886741.1:3613-12042 GCF_000436615.1 Blautia sp. CAG:237 | reverse complement strand
TTGCCACAGAGGCAAATTATGGTTCCGCAATGCTTCCTGACGGCGTTCCGTTCTGGGCATTCCTGATCTTCCAGACAGTATTCTGTGCAACCTCCGCTACGATCGTATCCGGAGCCATGGCAGAACGTACTAAATTTTCTTCCTATTGTATCTACAGTTTCCTGATCAGCCTGATCGTTTACCCGGTATCCGGACACTGGATCTGGGGCGGCGGATTTATCAGCCAGATGGGCTTCCATGATTTTGCAGGTTCCTGTGCAGTACATATGGTCGGTGGTGTTGCAGCATTTATCGGTGCCATCATCCTTGGACCTCGTATCGGCAAATACGGAAAAGACGGCAAGTCCAAAGCGATTCCTGGACATAACCTTACCATCGGTGCTTTAGGTGTATTCATCCTCTGGTTCTGCTGGTTCGGATTCAACGGTGCATCTACCGTCAGCATGGAAGGCGATGCTATCGTAAGTGCAGGTAAGATCTTCGTAACTACTAACCTTGCAGCAGCTGTTGCAACTGTCACTGTTCTTCTTATCACATGGGTAAGATACAAAAAACCTGATGTTTCCATGTCCCTCAACGGATCTCTTGCAGGTCTGGTAGCGATCACAGCAGGTTGTGATACCGTTTCTCCTACATCTGCAGCTATCATCGGTATCGCTTCTGGTTTTGTTGTAGTATTTGGTATTGAATTTATTGACAAAGTACTCAAAGTCGATGACCCGGTTGGTGCTGTCGGCGTTCACGGATTAAACGGTGCCTTTGGTACTCTTGCTGTTGGTCTTTTCTCCGATGGTACAGGTACGGAATGGAAAGGTCTCCTCGTAGGCGGCGGTTTCCACGGATTTGGTGTACAGTTTATCGGTATGATCATCACCATCGCATGGGTTGCTGTTACTATGACGATCATTTTCCAGGCGATCAAACATACGGTTGGTCTTCGTGTAACTGCTGAAGAAGAGATCGAAGGTCTGGACTCCAAAGAACATGGTCTTACAAGTGCATACGACGGATTCGTTGTACACGACACTATGACTGTTCCAACACCTATGGGTGTTACAAAAGCAGCTCCTTCCGCAAACACTTCCGCAAATGTTGCACCTGCTGAAGTTGCAGCCACCATTCCAGAACTTCCGAAGGAAGGCGTACATAAACTGACAAAAGTTGTTATCATCACACGACAGAGCAAACTTGAAGAATTCATGCATGCAATGAATGAGATCGGTGTTACCGGTATCACCATCACAAACGTTATGGGATGCGGTGTACAGAAAGGTTCCCGTTCCTACTACCGTGGTGTTGAGATGGATATGAACCTGCTGCCGAAGATCAAGATCGAGATCGTAGTCAGCCTCGTTCCGGTAAGAACCGTCATCGAAACAGCCAAGAAAACACTTCACACCGGTCAGTACGGCGATGGAAAAGTCTTCGTATATGATATCGAAAACGTTGTCAAGATCCGTACCGGTGAGGAAGGATTTGAAGCACTTCAGGATACTCAGCCGCTGGAATAAGATTCCCCCGGCAGTATTAATAGATTTTCCTCTAAGCAAAAGCAGCTCTTCTTTCTGTGTAGAAGGGCTGCTTTTCTGTCGTCTTTTATTCTTCTCTTGTAAGTTTTGGCAAATTCCACCGGTAATGCGCTGCCAGATAACGGATCAGTATTACCACCGCTGAGGCTCCCACCATCGCTGCGACTGCCCCAAAATTCCGGTACAGTACCACACAGACGATTGCTCCGACGATAGACGCGCATGCATAAATATGGCGCACCAGGATATACGGCGGCACACCTGCCATGACATCACGGAGAAGTCCTCCGCCGACACCTGTGACGGTGCCAAGGAACACCAGCAGGAAAGTATAATCCATATATCCATGGGCGATCCCTGTATTCACACCTACCACAGTAAAGATTCCAAGCCCGATTGAGTCCATGACAAGCATTACTTTGTCATAAGTCTCCCTGTTATGTCCCTGAAGGAGTTCCTTCTTAAGATACAGGATCATAAAAACAACACAGGATGTGACCGTTGCGACGACCGTATAAACCGGATGCTGGAACATTGCCGGCGGCACGATCCCGAGGATCACATCACGCACTGCCCCTCCTCCTACAGCTGTCGTGACTCCCAGCACGATCACACCAAAAATATCCATTGCCCGATCTACCGCAACCATGGCACCGGATGCCGCAAAAGCGATCGTCCCGACCATTTCCATAATAAATGTAATGAGCTGCTGATAATCCATAACTTCCCTCTCCAATTCCCCTTTATTTGTTTACTTTCTCACAAGAACTTCTCCGCTTCCTGTGTTTGTCCATCTGTCATCCCTGACTGCGATCTTCCCTCCTGTCAGAACGTAGTCAAATCCCTCGCAGAACTGATCCGGATCATCAAAATCTGCTTTCACCTTGAGATTCTCCAGATGGAAAATATTGATATCTGCTGCCTTCCCTGCCTCCAGAACGCCACGGTCCAGATGCAGAGGTTTCGCTGCTCTTCCTGTCATCTTGTAGACAGCCTCCTCGATCGTAAAGATCTGTCTGTCACGCACATAGTCCGTAAGCACCTTCGGAAATGCGGCATAAACCCTCGGATGATATTTGCCACCTGCCGGATAGATCGCATCTGAGATCAGATTTGCATATTCATCCTTCAGAAAATGCAGCATGTCTTCTTCCGATGCGATCGTGTCAAGCATTGTGACCTGACAGTTTTCTTCGATCAGAATGTCATACAGTGTATCATACGGATCATTTCCTGTAAAGTCTGCGATCTCCTGGATCGTTTTTCCTGCATAGGCTTTGTATTTCTCTGTATGGAGCGTGCTTGTATAGATCTGGTTAAAACCTGCCAGTTCCACGATATTTTCGAATTCATCAGATGGTGTTTTGAGGACTTCTGTCAGATGTTTACGGTATGTTCTGTCCTTCAGTCTCCGGATGATTTCATCCGTACCGCCTTTCTGGCATTCCGGTGGAAGCACATGCACGAGCTGTGTGGAACCTGTCAGATACGGATACAGGTCAAAATCAAGCTGCACACCCTCTGCCCTCGCCTGTGCAAAAAGCCGGAGGGCTTCTTCACATTTCGTTCCCCAGTTTTTCTTTCCGATGCATTTCACATGACTGATGTGCAGCGGGATATGAAGTGCCTTTGCTGCATGGAGGACTTCTTTCTGTGATTCGATCAGACTGTCGCCTTCGCTGCGCACATGCGTCGTGATCGGGATCCCGGTATCTTTGAGCGGACTTAAGACTTCGATCAGGCTTTTTTCATCGTATTCAAATTCCGGCGCATAGGCAATACCAAGACTGATACCGAGTGCTCCTGCGTCCAGGCTCTCCTCGATCTGCTTCCAGGCTGTTCTTAATTCTTCTTTCGTCAAACTTCCTGTCCTGTAGCCGGCTGCACAGGCACGGATCGTTCCGTTTCCCGCGAGCATTCCTGTATTCACGCTCCGCTTCGTCGCTTTCAGGGCATCCATATAGGCGTGGAAGGACTCTGCTGCCGGGCAGCTTTTGTCTTCCTTTATATATTTCTCCGGCGGATTTCCGGTAACGCTACTGATAAAACCAAGAATCTCCTTCTGATGTTCTGTTCCAACCGGTGCGACCGAAAGGCCGCAGTTTCCATTCACAACTGTCGTAAGTCCCTGACGGTTCAGAAGTTCATCGTCACCGTTTTCCAGTGCCTGCCAGTCTCCATGTCTGTGGATGTCAATAAATCCCGGCGTCACATAGCCGCCCTTCGCATCCAGGATCCGCTCCTTCGGAAAATCAGAAGGAAACTCCGTCGTCTTTGTGATTTCTTTGATCCGGCTTCCTTCTATTATGATATTGCCCTCAAAAGGAGCCTCGTTTTTTCCATTTACGATCTTTCCATTACAGATGATATAATCTGCCATTTTGCTCACCTCTGCCGTCATTATAACCGTAATCATGTATTCTTGCAATTGGATATTGCAAAAACTTTTTATTTGCCAAAAATATTTTTATATTGTTATAAAAAAGCAGAAAAAAGCGATACACACCCGCTTCCTTTAAGAAACAGGCTATATCGCTCTGTCTGTGATCGTGTATTTTATTGTGAGGATCACATTCCCAGGGAATCTGCCCATACTTTGAGAGCATTCTTGTCCGCACTTCCGAAACGTTTGCCTTCTTTCCAGTTGGCAGATGCTGCGGCTCTTTTTGTTCATCCAGTCAAGGTCTGCATTGGTGTACGGTACTACAGGCTGGATTTCAAAAAGATCTGCTCCTGTAACTTCTGCCAGGGCTTTTGCCATCTTTGCTGTTACTCCGCTTGCTGAAAAATATGCTACTAATTTCTTTGCCATGATAAAGTTTCCTCCATTCTGTTTGACATTAAAATTTTAATTTGTTACTATGAGTATAACACTTAAACCTGACTTTAGGTCAATACCTTTAGGTAAAATATAGAGTAAATTCCGGTTTTATTTTATGGTTTTACAGATTATGGAGGAATGTAATGGACGTTATCAGTATCAAAGACTTTCCGGGGATCCGCATTGGAAATGCACAGAATGTCGATGGAGGAACAGGATGTACCGTTATCCTGAGCGAAGGCGGCATGTGCGCGGGACTTGATGTCCGCGGGGGCGGTCCTGCTTCGAGGGAAAGCGAACTTCTCAAGCCGCTTGCCAATGCACAGACGATCCACGCCGTACTCTTTGGTGGAGGAAGTGCATTCGGGCTGGATGCCGGCGGCGGTGTCATGCAGTTCCTGGAAGAAAAGGACATCGGTTTTGATGTAGGCGTGACTAAGGTACCGCTTGTCTGCCAGTCGGATCTTTTTGACCTGACCGTAGCTGATCCACACTGCCGCCCGGATAAGGCGATGGGATATGAAGCCTGTAAGAATGCTTATCTTGACAATTACCAGGATGGAAACTTCGGTGCAGGTACAGGAGCAACCATCGGCAAATTTAAGGGGATGGATTTCTGCATGAAATCCGGCATTGGAAGTTATGCTGTGCAGATCGGTGAGCTTAAAGTCGGCGCGATCGTTGCGGTAAATGCACTTGGTGATATTTACGATCACCACTCTGGCAGGATCATCGCCGGTCTACTCAATGAAGACCGTAATTCTTTTGCTGATTCTGCGAAACTGCTCTATCAGTCTTATGAAGTACGCGAAAACAAATTTACAGGAAATACTACGATCGGTGCCATCATCACCAATGCAAAATTCGACAAAAGCCAGCTCTGCAAGATCGCCGGTATGACACACAATGGCTATGCCCGCTCCATCCGTCCGGTGCACACTTCTGCTGACGGCGACAGTATCTACGCCCTTTCCGTCGGAACTGTTGCTGCAGACTGCGATATGGTCGGCACGCTTGCAGCCGATGTCATGTCAGAAGCGATCCTCTGTGCTGTTCGTAGTGCGAAGTCCGCTTATGGTTATCCTGCGCTTCGCGATCTTAACTTTTAATGGAAATCGAAATATCTGAATTCAGGAGGTTTTTATTATGTATTCTATCGGAGAAGTATCTGAAATGTTTGACCTGCCGGTCTCCACGCTTCGCTACTATGACAAGGAGGGACTTTTTCCGGATATGATGCGCGTCTCCGGGATCCGCAAATTCAGCGACCGCGAACTGGAGACTCTGCGTGTCATCGAATGCCTCAAAAAATCCGGCATGGAGATCAAGGACATCCGCCAGTTCATCGAATGGTGTGCCATGGGAAAGGAAACTTACCCGCAGCGCCGTGCCATGTTCCAGCGTCAGCGTCAGAATATTGAGACAGAAATTGAGCGTATGAACCAGGCACTTGATATGCTGAAATACAAATGCTGGTTTTATGACCAGGCAATGAAAGGTGTCAGCGAAGATCAGCTTCATGCGATGATCCCGGATTCTATGCCGGAAGAGATCCAGGTAGCCTACGCTCACGCCCACGAAACAAAATCCGCATAATTTTTTATTCATAAGCAGCACAAAAGCCATACTCCGGGATCATGGCAGTAATCCTTCGGTATGGCTTTTGTTATGGCAAAATTTTGATTTACTTATTAAGTACGTTACTTATATATGTCTGAACATTTAATTCTAAGGAATTATTTGATAAAGCTTACGTGCTTGCAGATTTCTTCTACTGCTTTATCTTTTCTCTGGTTGAAGATTACTTTGTTCTCTTCGAAGAGGTTACGTCCTTCTGTGTCGATGGATACGATCAGAGGTCCGAATTCTTTGACACGGCAGTGCCACAGTGTCTCAGGCATTCCGAGGTCTCTCCACTGAGCATCTACGATCTCTTCTACTTCTGTTGCTGCTACAACTGCGTTTCCAGCCGGGAATACACAGTGGATCGCACCGAATTCTTTGCATGCACGCTCTGTGTTTTCTTTCATACCACCCTTACCGATGATAACACGAACGCCTGTCTCTCTTACGAATTCGTATTCAAATTTTTCCATACGCATACTGGTTGTCGGTCCTACAGATACCATTTCGAACTTATCATTTTCCAGTGGACGGATGATCGGGCCAGCGTGGAAAATTGCTGCATCTCTTACGTTTACAGGAAGTTCACGGCCTTCTTCAACAAGACGTCTGTGAGCAACGTCACGACAGGTTGTCATGCTTCCGTTTAAGTATACGATATCTCCTGCATGGATATCCTTCAGATCT
This sequence comes from Blautia sp. CAG:237, assembly GCF_000436615.1. Lineage (NCBI taxonomy): Bacteria > Bacillati > Bacillota > Clostridia > Lachnospirales > Lachnospiraceae > Blautia > Blautia sp. CAG:237. The sequence goes on along the minus strand of NZ_FR886741.1, from coordinate 5,382 downwards.
TCTGCTGAGATCGGTGTTGTTAAAATTTTCTTTCCATCTTTCATTTCCAGCATTATAAAGTCACCCCCGAATGTGTTGTGATTGTGTAGTTAAGGTCTTTATCAAAGATAATATGTCCACGTCTGTGGGACCAGCATCCAACGTTTACGGCTACACCGATGGTGGATGGATGTCTTGCTGTGTTTTCGATGTGAACACCCATTACGGAATATTTACCGCCCATACCCTGAGGTCCAAGGCCGATCGCATTGATACCGTCTTCGAGCAGTTTTTCCATGGATGCAGCACGCTCGTTTTCGTTGTGGCTTCCAAGCGGTCTCATAAGAGCTTTCTTGGAAAGCAGTGCAGCTGTTTCTACGGATGTTGCAACACCAACACCTACAAGGAGTGGCGGACAAGCATTTAAGCCATAAGATGTCATGACATCCATAACGAATTTTGTTACACCTTCGTAGCCTTCACCTGGCATCAGGACCATAGCTTTTCCCGGAAGAGTACATCCGCCACCGGCCATGTATGTGTAGATCTCGCATTTGTCGCTGTCCGGAACGATATCCCAGAATACGGTAGGAGTTCCTTTACCAACGTTTTTGCCTGTGTTGTACTCGTCAAATGTTTCTACACTGTTATGACGAAGTGGTGCTTCGAAAGTAGCTTTGACAACTGCTTCTTTGAGGAGTGCTTCCAGTTCTCCGATGAGCGGGAAGTTTGTTCCACATTTTACCCAGAACTGTAATACACCTGTATCCTGGCAGCTTGGTCTGTTGAGTTCTTTTGCCAGAACCTGGTTTCTCTGCATGGTCTGGTAAATTACTTTAGACAGCGGGCTGTCTTCTTTCTCTGCAAGTTCGTTGATCTTTGCCTTGATGTCGTCCGGCAGCACTTTACCAATATAGGAAACAAAGTTTGCCATATAAGTGGTAAGCTGCTCTACCTGTTCTTTCTTACCCATTTGTTTGTCCTCCTGGTTATTATAATTTTAAAGTTAATAATTGAGTTTGAGTTTATTTATCAAATTCCTTTCGCGTTTCTCATTCTCACGGGAAGAATGGGAAAGCGATCGGAAGAATGATCATACTTACGATTGTTGCGATGATGATGAGCGGGAATCCGGATTTTACATAGTCCATGAACTTGTATCCGCCGGCACCTACTACCATTGTGTTTGCTGGCATTCCGATCGGTGTTGCGTATGCGCAGGAACCGCCGATCACACATGCCATCAGTACTGCTCTCGGGTCAGCTCCCATTCCCTGTGCGATTGACAGGCAGATTGGAACCATAAGAGCGGTTGTTGCTGTGTTTGACATGAAGTTTGTCAGGATACAGCAGAGAATGAATACTACAAATGTCAGGATGTATGGAGATGGATTTTCACCAAGTGCTCCAATTACTTTGTTGGCGATCAGTTCACCGGCTCCTGTTTCCTGCAGTGCAGCTGCAAGAGAAAGTGTACCGCCAAAAAGGAAGATCGTCTTGAGATCGATGGATTTGAGTGCATCTTTCTCAGAGATAACTCCTGTGAGGATCAGAAGCAGTGCTCCGATTCCACCGGAAATACATAATTTAATACCAATTTTGTCTTCAAAGATCATTGCCAGCAGTGTCAGGATCAGGATGATCAGGGATAACCACTGTTTCCATGCCGGAACGTCGCTGAAATCTTTTTCTGTATCGAATGCTCCCTCATCTTTGACATCGTGATTTGGAAGAAGTCTGTAACCGATGGTTGCGTAGAACAGAATTCCTACGATCAAGATCGGAAGACC
>NZ_FR886741.1:0-3578 GCF_000436615.1 Blautia sp. CAG:237 | reverse complement strand
TCGGAAGACCTACGATCGCATACTCGAAAAATCCGAATTTCATTCCAATTTCCTGAAGTGCACTCTGTGCGATCAGGTTTCCTGGTGCTCCGATCAGAGAAAGGTTACCGCCCATAGCTGCTGCGAATACCAGCGGCATCAGGAGACGGGATCTCTTGTATCCGGATTTTGCTGCGATACCGATCACTACCGGGATCAGAACTGCGGCTGTACCTGTGTTGGATAAAACACCACTCATAAAACCTACGATCACCATGATCGCGATGATCAGCATTCTTTCTGATTTTGCAAATTTTGTTACAATACCTCCGACCTTGTTTGCCATGCCAGTTTCAAATAATGCCCCACCTACGATGAACATGGATACAAACAAGATGACATTACTGTCGATGAATCCTGCAAAAGCTGTTTTGACATCCAGGACTCCGGTTACGACAAGACCGATACAGACGATCATGGATGTAACTCCCAGCGGAATCTTCTCAAGTACGAACATGATTACCGCAAACAGGAGAAACAGCAGTGTAATTGTTGATGGACTCATTGCCACACCCTCCTACTTTTTTGTTATGTAATTTTTCAGTAATCGTTCGGCCGATTCATTACTGTTTTGTTATGAGCTTATTATATATAAAGGTTTCAGGATTGTACATTTATAAAAACATATGGTTCCATAAGAAAAAGTTATTGACTTTTTAGTATCAATAGCGTAGCCTTTTTGTTAATAATGAGAAACTTACCTGCTGATAAAAGCGATGGAGGAAAACGCGCTTATGAAATTAACTCAGTTAGAATACTTTTGTGTAGCGGCCCGGTATCACAATATTACCAAGGCTGCCAAGGAGCTTTTTGTGACTCAGCCTTCGATCTCCAATGCGATCAAGGCGCTGGAGGAGGAATTTGGTGTGAATCTTTTTTTCCGGAATAATAATAAGCTCACCCTCACACCGGAAGGCGAGCTCTTTTATAAGAGTGCAGAAGGACTTCTTGCGCATGCAGATTCTGTCGAGATGGAATTTCATGAATTAAGGAAAAAAATCACACCGATCCGCATCGGGATCCCGCCTATGCTGGGGACGATCTATCTGCCTGAATTGTATTTATCCCTGAAAGAAAATTTCCCGGAAGTCGATTTCCGGCTTTTTGAGTTTGGTTCTATCAAAGCGTGTGACCTTGTTTTGGAGGAAAAACTGGATATCGCGATCGTCAATGCGGAACAGCCTGCAATTGACAAATGTAATTCTCGCATTATTGATACAGAGGATCTTTATTTCTGTGTTGCACCAGATCATCCTCTTGCCGAACAGAAGACAATTCTTCTCACTATGCTCGCAAACGAACCTCTGATTCTCTTTAACACAGATTCTGTGCAGGTCATGACACTGACCCGGCAGTTCAAAGCAGTCGGTGTAACCCCGCGTGTTATCCTAAACACCAGCCAGATCACGACACTCATCAATATGGTCAAATCCGGTCATGTAGGAACCTTCCTGTATCGTTCTATTGTGGAAGCACATCCAGATATTGTCGGGATCCCGGTCATGCCATCGATTGAGCAGCGTATCGGTGTCATCTGGAAAAAAGGCAAATACCAGAACACCACTGCTGAAAAAGTGATCAAATACATAGAGAACTTCTGAATTTTTCCATAAAAAAAGATAGCCGAACTATTTATTGTCAGCTATCTTTTTTTATTGCTATTTCCAGGCTCCGGTCTCATCTTCGATTCCGAATTCTTTCGGATCGAAGGCTGGATCTTTGCCTTCTTTCTTTTGTTTTTCGTAATCTTTAAGAAGTGCGACGGCTTTTGGTGCGAGAAGTGCAATCGCAATGATGTTTGCCCATGCCATCAGGCCATAGCCGATATCGCCCATCGCCCATACTGCATCCGCATTTACAATGGCTCCCATGAATGATGCCGCAAGAAAAATTGCCCGTGCGATTGCAATGGCTTTCTTGCTGTTGCCGGTGAGATAACGGATATTGGACTCTGCCTGATAACAGTATCCCGTCATGGATGTGAATACGAACAATACAATGATGATCGCCAGCGCCTTGCCGCTCCAGCTTCCAAATGTGCTCATCAGCGCATGCTGTGTCCATTTGATTCCGGCTTCGATGCCGCCGGTCTGGCTCATTAGAAGATTTCCTGCACCATCGGTGACATCAAAGGTTCCTGTCAGAAGAACGATCAGTGCAGTTGAAGTTCCGATAAATAAAGTATCTACATAGATAGAAAATGACTGGATCAGTCCCTGTTTCACCGGATGGGAACATTCTGCCGCTGCGGACACAATCGCACCACATCCCATTCCAGCTTCATTTGAGTAAATTCCTCGTTTGACACCCCAGGAAACAGCAGATCCGAGAATACCGCCAAGTACTGCATGTACACCAAACGCAGACTGCACGATCATCAGAAGGATCCCCGGAAGTTTTGTGATATTCAGTCCGACAATGATCAGCGCTGCCAGAATATAGATCGCGCACATTGCCGGTGCCAGCATTTCCGCGATATGGGCAATACGTTTGATACTTCCATATACTACGATTCCAAGTACGATACAGCAGATCGCGCCCACAAGGATCTTATTTACAGAAAAAGCTTCCTCAAACACAGTTACCAGTGAGTTAATCTGCACACCCGGCATGAGGAATCCAGGTCCCAGAAAGGCAACTACTGCAAACACGACCGCATATGGTTTGCACTTCAGGCCTTTTTCTATGTAATATGCCGGGCCGCCGGTGAATTCTCCGTCAGGACTCTTGACTTTGTATGCCTGGGCAAGTGCCGATTCAACAAAGGCAGACGCTGCTCCGATCACAGCGATCATCCACATCCAGAAAACAGATCCCGGTCCGCCATAAAAGATCGCAGAAGCGACGCCGGCAATATTTCCCATACCTACGCGGGCACCTACTGTTGTAGCAAATGCCTGAAATGGAGTGATTCCGCTCTCACTGTCTTCTTTGGATGTCAGAAGTTTGACCATTTCTTTCACTAAGCGGATCTGTGGAAATTTAAGACGCAGTGACAGATAAAGTCCAACTCCAAGACACAAAACAACCAATACCATGCTCCAGACTATCGCATCCATCTGGTTTACAAACATTGAAAATTTCTCCATAAGCCCCTCTTTCCTAATACTATACTTTAATACTACTATATTACGCTAAATCGTGAAAAAGCGCAACGAAATATTGATATTATCTATGTTTTACTTTCTTTTTTTCTATATTTCTCCCGATATCTCATTTTTTCACAAAAAAAGAACAAAGAAGTTCTATTTAAAACTTCTTTGTTCTTCTTAAATAGCAGGGGATGAGAGAATCGAACTCCCACCAAAGGTTTTGGAGACCCCTATCATACCATTTGACCAATCCCCTAGAAAATTTATCGTACCTACAAAACTACATACATGTTGACTAAGCAATCGAATTTTAACCATGCTTCCGTTCGATAGCGGTCACCTCATGACCTTTCTCGAACTAGTTGGTCAAGCCCTCACCCTATTAGTAGCAGTCAGCTCCATGTGTTACCACACTTCCACCTCTGCCCTATCAACCTCGTCGTCTTC
>NZ_FR886740.1:48834-66490 GCF_000436615.1 Blautia sp. CAG:237 | reverse complement strand
CAAACTCTCTGATAAAATGTTTGATTCCGGTCAGACAACACTTGGCTATCTTCCCGTTTTACTGTTATAAAAAGTTCATTCTTTCGAATCTATTCATTAAGAATTTTCGAGAATCGTATGTGTTTCACTGTTTAGTTATCAAGGTTCTTTTGTTTTGCTCTCTTGCGACAGCTCATCTAGATTATCACATTCATCAGCGCTTGTCAAGTACTTTTTTCATTTTCTTTCCGAAGCTTTTATGATGTTTGCGCGTCGCTCTCAGGCGACTTGTCTACTCTATCACATCTTCATTTCCTTGTCAACAACTTTTTTCGCATTTTTCAAAACTTTTAAAATTGTTCAAGTTGTTTATTCAGAAGAAACAATTCTTCGTGACAGCTCAGTTAGAATACCACTATAAAACCAATCTGTCAACACCTTTTTTAGATTTTTTTGCAATTTTTGTCGATGTACTGCTGAACTTCATGTAAAGAAGGTAAGATGCTGTCTGCCAGCTCCTCCATTTCTTCTGTTGGAGCTGCCTGATCCGGCACCATGATCGGGTGCATTCCGGCTCTTTTGGCGGATCTTATTCCATTGTAGGAGTCCTCGATCGCATAGCAGTCCTCAGGCCGCTCCTGAAGGCGTCTGCAGGCTTCCAGATAGATGTCTGGCTCCGGTTTGCTCCGACTGACCATATCCCCGCATACGATCTCATCGAAATAGGAAAGCAAGCCTCCTTCCTCGAGTTCTCTCGTCACAAGATCTCTTCTTGTGGAGGAAGCTACCGCTGTCTTTATATTTTCTCTGCGGAGATATTCCAAGAGTTCCCGGATCCCCGGTTTCTTCGGAAGCTTCCCTCCTGCTGCATTTGCGTGGAAAAGATCTGACATTTCTTTTTTGTATTTGTCATATGGAAAATCCTGTCCATAACGCTCGAAAAAAATTTCTCTGGTCACTGTAGCATTGATTCCCAGGCATGCCCTGCAGGTTTCCTCTATATCTGCGACTCCATATTTCTCTGCCACAACCTTCCACATACGGAACACAAGCGTCTCTGAGTCAAAAATAACTCCATCCATATCAAATACAACTGCCTTCATCTTTTCCCCCTTGGTATTTATTTCGTTACTGTTCACAGCAACTTTATTTCTGCATGATAAAACGTATCGCATCCTGAATCCAGGAAACGTATACCAGTTTGATCCCTTTGATCTTCTCTGTAGCTGACCTGCATACTTCCGGCAGGATCACTGTTTCAAAACCGAGTTTCTTCGCTTCTGCGACACGCTGTCCTGCCATGCTCACAGCACGCACTTCTCCACTCAGACCAATTTCGCCAAATGCGATCACAGAATCCGGTATGACGATATCCTTACAGCTTGAAACGACTGCCAGTGAAATCCCGAGATCGATCGCCGGCTCTGTCATCTTCATTCCACCTGCAATATTGACATAGGCATCGCAGGCTGCCAGATGGATGCCGACTTTTTTCTCCAGAACTGCCATCAGAAGGTTTACTCTGTTAAAGTCTGTTCCCACTGCTGTTCTTCTCGGAATTCCGAAATTGCTCTGGCATACCAATGCCTGTATCTCCACCAGGATCGGCCGTGTTCCTTCCATAGAACATGCCACGATCGACCCGGAAGTGTCGCTGGGCTTTCCATTCAGCATAAATTCTGACGGATTCTTAACTTCCTCAAGTCCTGTGCTTCGCATTTCGAATACACCGATCTCATTGGTAGAACCGAAACGGTTCTTGACTGCACGCAGGATCCGATAGGAAGCATGTCTGTCTCCCTCAAAGTAAAGCACGGTATCTACCATATGCTCCAGCACACGGGGACCTGCCACGTTTCCTTCTTTGGTCACATGACCTACGATAAAGATCGATACGCCCTGTCCCTTGGCAATCTGCATCAGGATATTGGTGGACTCTCTTACCTGAGAAACACTTCCCGGTGCAGAACTGATATCCTCATGAAACATAGTCTGTATGGAATCGATCACAACGGTATCCGGCTTCTTGCTCTCGATCACTTCGCGGATCGTTTCCAGATTTGTCTCACACAGAAGCTGCAGCTTCTCATTAAATTCTCCGATTCGTTCTGCGCGGAGCTTGATCTGGCGCAGGGATTCCTCTCCTGAAATATACAGTACATTGCTTCCTGATAGTGCAAGATTCCGGCACACCTGTAAAAGAAGGGTGGATTTTCCGATTCCCGGATCTCCACCCACTAAAACAAGAGAGCCGGGGACGATCCCGCCCCCGAGCACTCTGTCAAGCTCGCCAATCTTTGTCAGCCGCCGTTCATCCTCTGACAGTGAAATGTCCTTCAGACGAACTGGTTCCGGACGCTTCCCCGGATTCTGAAAGGAACTGCTACCGGATGAAGAAGATTTCTTCGTGGAAACCGTCTCCTCTACGAAAGTATTCCATGCCTTACAGCCCGGACACTGTCCCATCCATTTGGAGGATTCATATCCGCATTCCTGACAAAAATAAACAGTCTTTTTATTTTTTAGCATTTTTTGATCTCAACATGTACGGCTTTGTCGCCTCCCAGTTCTGCACTGAAAGAAAGCTTACCGCCAAGGTTTGTTTTCATTTTGCCTGCATCTGCGCCATCGATGGAGATATCATATTCTGTATCTGCTTCCATCTCTACGGTGATCTGTGCATCCTCAGTTCCTTCTACGTCAAAACTCATGCTGGAGCCGTCCTGTTTCAGAGAAAATACAGCAGTTCCCGGTACGGATTCATATACAAACATGCCATTTCTCTCGAGTTTGGTGATCTCTTTGAATGTTTTTACCTTGTACATATCTCCCTGATGTGCGAAATCTGATACCTTGGATTTCTGTGGCAATTCATAATTGCCAAAGCTGATGCTCTGATTCTCTTCTGTACGGATCAGTTCCTTTACTACTGCCATAACCAATGTCCTCCCTAAGACTTTTCTGTTGTGTTTTCGACACCTGTGGATTGCTCCTTAGTGTCTTTTTATTATAACATTGACCACTTTTTTTGACCAGTATCCTGTTTAAGATTTTATAGCTTTTTTAGATTTTGGTTTCTTCTCATCTTCTGAAAGTGGAGTAAAACGGATCTCTTTCTGATGAAGCTGGATCCGGACGGTATCTCCTCTTTTGATGGTTCCTTCGAGAAGTGCATTTGCCATCGGATCTTCCAGTTTTGTCTGGATAGCTCTTCTTAATGGTCTGGCCCCATATTTGCTGTCAAAACCTGCTTCTGCAAGGAAATCCCTGACAGATTCTGTGATCTTAAGCTGGATATCAAGCTGTTCTTTACAGCGTTTTTCCAGTGTTTTGAGCATGATGTTGACAATCTTTTTGATGTGTGTCTTGTTCAGTGGATGGAATACCATGATCTCGTCAATACGGTTCAAAAACTCCGGTTTGAACAGACGGCGGACTTCTTCCATAACACCAGATTTCATGCGTTCATAATCCTGCTTCTCATCATTGTTGGAAAGGAAGCCAAGCTTCTTCGGCTCAATGATCGCCTGCGCACCAGCATTGGATGTCATAATGATGATCGTCTGCTTGAAGTCCACTTTTCGTCCATGTGCATCTGTGATATGTCCATCATCCAGAACCTGAAGAAGAATATTAAACACATCCGGATGTGCCTTTTCAATCTCATCAAACAGAAGCACACTGTATGGATTTCTGCGTACTTTTTCGCTGAGCTGCCCGCCCTCATCGTATCCTACATATCCCGGAGGTGATCCGATCAGTTTGGATACGCTGTGTTTCTCCATGTACTCAGACATATCAACACGGATCATTGCCTGCTCACTTCCAAATACGGCCTCTGCCAGCGCTTTGGAAAGTTCGGTCTTACCTACACCGGTAGGTCCAAGGAAAAGGAAGGAACCGATCGGGCGGTTTGGATCTTTGAGACCGACACGGCCTCGTTTGACTGCCTGTGCGACTGCCTTTACTGCTTCTTCCTGACCGATCACACGTTTATGAAGTTCTTTCTCAAGACGTGCAAGACGTTTCGTTTCACCCTCTGTAAGACGCTGTACCGGGATCTTGGTCCAGTCGGAAATGATGTCTGCCACAGATGCCTCTGTCACAGATATTTTCTTTCTTTTGTTTCTGCGTTCTTCTTTTTCTTTATATTTGGAAATTTCTGTTTCTATTTCACGCTGGCGCGCCTGAAGTTCTTTTGCCAGGGAAAGATCTGCCTGCTTGACAGCTTTTTCCTTATCTTTCTGGATCTCGTGGAGTTCCAGTTCCATGGCATCTACTTCCGGTGCCATGCGGTAGCCGCCGAGACGTACTTTGGAAGCTGCCTCGTCGATAATATCGATGGCCTTATCCGGCAGAAAACGGTCATTGATGTAACGTTCGGACATTTTTACTGCTGCTTCAAGTGCACTGTCCTCGATCACCACGCCATGATGCTTCTCATAATACGGGCGCAGTCCCTTAAGGATCTCGATGGTTTCTTCCTCTGACGGTTCTTCTACTGTCACTGGCTGGAAACGTCTCTCCAGAGCGGCATCTTTCTCAATGTATTTCCTGTATTCCTCCAGGGTCGTTGCTCCGATCAGCTGGATCTCGCCTCTGGAAAGAGATGGTTTCAGAATGTTGGAAGCATCCAATGCTCCCTCTGCACCGCCCGCGCCAATGATCGTATGCAGCTCATCAATAAAAAGAAGAATTCCCTGATTGCTGCGTACTTCATTGATCACATTTCGGATTCTTTCCTCGAATTCTCCACGATATTTGCTTCCTGCCACCATTCCGGACAGATCAAGGACTACGACTCTCTTGTTTTTGACAGACTCCGGAACCATGCTGGAAATGATCCTCTGTGCAAGCCCTTCTACGATTGCAGTCTTTCCGACGCCTGGCTCACCTACCAGACATGGGTTGTTTTTTGTTCTTCTGCTTAATATCTGGATCAGGCGGGCAATCTCTTTGTCCCTGCCTACTACCGGATCCAGGTTTCCATCTGCTGCCATTGCCGTCAGATCACGGCTGTACTGATCCAGCGTCGGTGTTGTGGATCCCTGTTTTCCCTTCTGGTTCTTTGGCATCTGTAATTCTTCCGGAATTGCATTTGTATCAATCCCTGCTGCCGCGAGAACTGCGCTGTATAATTTCTGGATATTTACACCCATGGTATACAGAAGTCTGGTTCCTACACAGTCTGTCTCCTTGAGCATTGCCAAAAGCAGATGCTCTGTTCCTGCCAGATCTTCCTTCTGCTTCTCAGCTTCTTTGACTGCCTGTTCTCTGACTTTCTGTGCTCTTGGACTGTAGCCGGCGGATTTTTCTGCTACAGGCACTCCGGATGGTGCGATCAATTTCGTGATCAGGGATTCCAGTTTTTCCCTGTCTACGCCAAATTCTTCCAAAATCTTACCTGCAGTTCCTTCCTGTTCATCAAGAAGTCCTACCAGTATATGTTCTGTCCCAATATATGAATGTTTCCAGGACCGGGCTGTACTTTCCGCAAGTTTCAGTGCTGCCTTTGCCTGTCTGGTAAATTTCTCCTGCATTCCTGCCTCCTCTTTTTATGCTATTCTATTCCATATTCGTCAAAAATCTCATCGATCAGATCGTGAACTTCTGCTCTGGAAATATTTTTGCAGTATCCTCTTGCGAGGGCTACCATGAGATTCTGTTTCATTTCTTCCAGTGCCTTCATCTTGTCCACATCAATCGCAATGATCGCGCCACGGCGGCGGTCGATCGTTACAAAGCCTTCCTGCCGAAGCAGGGAATATGCCTTGTTCACAGTATGCATATTAATGCCGATGGTATCTGCAAGCTGTCGCACAGAAGGAAGCGGATCTCCCTCCTGAAGCCTGGATGTGGCAATTCCCATGATGATCTGATTCATCAACTGCACATAAATAGCCTCATCACTGTTAAAGTCTATTTCAATGACCATAATCCTCAGCCCCTTATCTTTCATAATAACATCATGTTATACATATGGTAGCACATAATCTGGATTTTGCAAGTATAATTTTATAAAGTTTATCCTGTCTAATCCCCGCGTAAAAAGATATAAAAAACAGACAGCCCGAAGACTGCCTGTTTCTTATGCTTATATTTTTAACCAATTATTTTTTTGAGCTGGTCTCTGTTGAGAACAAGATTGAATCCCATAGGGTTGATAACCAGTGATTCTGCCTGCTCGATCAGGATATTTGGAAGTTTGTTAAATGGTACTTTGGCAATACGAAGTTTCTTTCCTTTTGCGAATTTCTCAAATTCCATAACATCGGAGAATACCGGCTGAAGGATCTTACCTTCTTTGTTCTTGAGGTAAGGAATGTTTATCTTGTCCGGCTCATCTCCCTTGCGCTGCATTGCAACAAGAAAATCTGATTTTCTTAAGTTTACGATCACTTCTTCTTCCAGTGCTCTTAAGTTCTTGTGCTCTTCCTGAGGTACCGGACGGCGAAGTTCCTGCATGAAGTAGATTCCGGAAAGCTGCAGTGTCGGATTGATCAGCGGACGCTTCTGCGGCTCTACTTTGCTGAGATCCGGCTTTCTTACGATTCTTTCAAGATCGATCTCCATCTGCTCACCGCCATCATTCCACATGATCGTGTTTACACCGATAGAGAATAACAGACCGTACATCTTAGGGAAATCTTTCTTTTCGTAACGCATTCCCATAAGGAGAACTTTTTCTTCGATTTTCTTTTTGCCAAATTCTTTGATTGCTTCTTCCTCTGTGAAAAACCATGCCTGGTCGTTGAATGATTCTTCCCCACAGGTTACATAAGGAAGCTTCGTAGTCTGAGAGTATGCTACAAAAATATTCTCCCTTCCCTGAATTTCCTTAATTGTTTCTTCTACACTTGTTCCCATATTTTGTCCTTTCAGGCCTCGTCAATAGCCTTTCCTATGTCGTGGCGCATATATTTATTTGCAAACTGGATCCAGTCTGTTGCCTCGTAAGCATTCTTACGGGCTTCCTTAAGATCCTTTCCAGTTGCAGTGATTCCAAGGACACGGCCGCCGTTGGTAACGATCTCGCCATCCTTGAATTTGGTTCCTGCATGGAAGCAGTAATAGCCTTCTTTGTCCTTGAAGTTCTCAAATCCATGCATTGGAATTCCTTTTTCGTATTTTACCGGATATCCATCACTTGCCAGAACGACACAGACAGCTGCATTATCCTCAAACTCAAGATCTACCTGATCCAGAGTTCCATTTACGCAAGCTTCCATCACTTCGATGATGTCTGTCTTCATTCTCGGAAGAACAACCTGTGCTTCCGGGTCACCAAAACGTGCATTGTACTCCAGGACCTTCGGTCCGTCGGCTGTCAGCATCAGTCCAAAGAAAATGATTCCTGTAAATGGACGTCCCTCTGCTGCCATCGCATCAACCGTTGCCTGGTAGATATGCTCCTTACAGAACTTATCCACTTCCTCTGTATAAAACGGGCTCGGTGAAAAAGTACCCATACCGCCTGTGTTCAGTCCCTGATCTCCGTCTTTGGCACGCTTATGATCCTGTGCGGATGTCATCGGACGGATCGTCTTGCCATCCACAAAGGAAAGGACAGACACTTCACGTCCTGTCATAAATTCCTCGATGACCATTGTATTTCCTGCACTGCCGAACTTCTTGTCCTCCATGATCTCCTTAACTCCGGCTTCTGCTTCTTCCAGAGTATTGCAGATCAGAACACCCTTACCGAGTGCAAGCCCGTCTGCCTTGAGCACGATCGGGAATTTGACCTGTGTATGTAAATAATCCAGTGCTTTCTGTGGATCGTCAAAGTTTTCGTATCCCGCTGTCGGAATTCCATATTTTTTCATGAGGTCTTTGGAAAATGCCTTGGATCCCTCCAGGATCGCTGCGTTCTTGCGAGGTCCGAACACCTTGAGTCCGCGTGCCTCGAACACATCGACAACACCGCCAACCAGTGGGTCATCCATTCCGATAATTGTAAGATCAACAGAATTCTTCTCTGCAAAATCAGCAAGTTTCTCAAATTCCATTGCTCCGATGTCTACACACTCCGCATATTCAGAAATTCCTGCATTTCCCGGTGCGCAGTAGATCTTGTCTACCTTCGGGCTCTTGGCCACGCTCCAGGCAATTGCATGTTCTCTTCCGCCGCTTCCAACAATTAATACTTTCATATCTTTCGCTCCTCTGCAGAAAATCAATTATTGATGATAACTTTACCGTCCTGTACGGATACTTTGCCATTGGCGATCAGATCGATCGCAGCCGGCAGTATCTTCCATTCAGCCTCTTCCATAACACGTCTCTGAAGTACTTCCGGGGTATCTCCCTGGTGTACCTCTACCGCCTTCTGAAGAATGATAGGACCGGTATCTGTACCCGTATCTACAAAATGAACCGTCGCACCGGTCACCCTGACGCCTCTGGAAAGGACACCTTCATGGACATGAAGTCCATAATATCCTGTTCCACAAAAAGACGGGATCAGTGACGGATGGATATTGATGATCCGATTTGGATATGCTTCCACGATCATCGACGGCACTGCCACCAGAAATCCGGCAAGCACAACAAGATCTACCTGGTTCTCCTGAAGCTCTGCCAGAAGTGCCTTATGAAATTCTTTTCTGTCTGCATAGTCCTTCGGAGAAATGCATCTGGCAGGGATTCCCTTGTTCTCCGCTCTCTTGAGGGCATACGCACCCTTGTTGTTGCTGATCACGAGACCAACCTCTGCATTGGTGATCACACCTGCATCGATTGCGTCCATGATCGCCTGGAGATTTGTACCGCCTCCGGATACCAGAACACCCAGTTTTAACATAAGGTCACTCCCTTTTCGCCAGCCTCAATGCGGCCTACTACATAAGGAGTATCTCCTTCTTTGCGGATTGCTTCCATCGTCTTGTCTACATCCTCAGGAGCTACTGCGAGGACCATTCCAAGACCCATGTTAAATGTATTATACATCATTTTCTCTTCGATGTTACCTTTTTTTGCAAGAAGTTTAAAAATTGGAAGAACCGGATAGCTGTCCCTCTCTACAACTGCATGTGTGCCTTCTTTGAGCATACGCGGAATATTTTCGTAGAAGCCGCCGCCTGTGATATGGCTGCATGCATGGATTCTCACGCCTGCATCGCGGATGCTCTTGAGTGCTTTGACATAAATCCTGGTCGGAGCGATCAGTGCTTCACCAAGTGTTGTTCCCAGTTCATCATAGTAAGTGTCAAGAGATTCTCTTGTCATCTCGAATACTTTGCGGACAAGAGAGAATCCGTTGCTGTGGACACCGGTAGAAGCCATACCGATCAGCACATCTCCAGGATTCAGTTCTTCTCCTGTGAGAAGATCCTTCTTGTCGATCACACCTACTGCAAATCCGGCAAGATCGTACTCATCTTCCGGCATAAGTCCAGGATGCTCTGCTGTCTCTCCACCGATCAGTGCCGCACCAGACTGTACACAGCCCTCTGCCACGCCGCTTACAATCTCAGCGATCTTCTCCGGATAGTTCTTACCGCATGCAATGTAATCCAGGAAAAACAGCGGCTCTGCGCCTGCACATGCAATGTCATTTACACACATGGCAACTGCATCGATTCCTATGGTATCATGTTTGTCCATGATCATGGCAAGTTTTACCTTGGTTCCGCATCCGTCTGTACCGGATACCAGTGTAGGTTCCTCCATGTTCTTAAATGCGCTCATGGAAAAAGCTCCGGAAAATCCGCCGATTCCTCCCAGTACCTCCGGTCTCATGGTTTTTGCGATATGTTTCTTCATCAGTTCAACTGACTTGTAGCCTGCTTCGATATCAACACCTGCGTTCTTGTAATCCATAGTTCCTGCTGCTAAAACATATACCAACAAGTATATGCTTAGATGAATAGCTACACTCTCACGATTTGTAGTTACTGCTTCACCGTGTATGCTTTTGTGATTATCAAATAATTCACTACTTACAAGTTCCTGTACACTCCACAGTCGTAAATTCCCGACAAGCCATCGGTACACACCTATTGTTATAGGTCTTCATCTAAAATAGCTTTTCCTTTCTTAAGATTTTAATATTATGCCACTTGGTTTTCGTGGCCGTATATTTAATAAGCCTGATATCCAACTTCCTGAAGGCGGGCATCCTTTGCTTCTACCTGTTCCTTCAGTTCCTGGCTGTATGCTTTCAGTTTCTCAAGAAGTTCCGGATCTGAAGTAGCCAGTATCTTGGCTGCCAGCAGTCCTGCATTTGCCCCTCCGTTGATTGCAACTGTTGCAACCGGGATTCCGGATGGCATCTGTACGATAGAATACAGTGAATCACGTCCTCCCAGAGAAGTGGTATGCATTGGAATACCGATCACAGGCATCGGGAAAATCGCTGCGCACATTCCCGGAAGATGTGCTGCCATTCCTGCACCTGCAATAATTACTTTGAATCCTCTTTCTTCTGCACTTCTTGCATATTCAAAGAACACGTCCGGTTCTCTGTGTGCAGAGATGATCTTCATTTCGTACTCAACGCCCAGCTTGTCAAGAATTGCTGCCGCTTTGCTCATAACCGGCATATCTGAGTCGCTTCCCATTACAATTCCAACTTTTTTCATTGGTGGCCTCCTTTTTTTCTATCCCAGGTTGATTCTACTAAGATTCTAAATTTGTGTCAACATAATTCCGGAAAAGAAATATTTAGATACGCAAACTCTTTTTGTATATAAAGTTTACTCTTCAAAAGGTTTATTGAGTTCTTCTGTACCAGGAAGTACAAAACATCCGTTCTCGATGATCGGAGTGCTTTCGCCTTCTTCGTCGATCACGCTGATATTTCCAAGTTCCTCATATGGAATGGTAATATCGGTGTGGCAGCCATAATATGCCATGCTGATATCTTCTTTACGCAGCGCGGAGATCTCGTTGTCGCGGGCAATAATCTCTCTTCCGTCCGGGTTAAATACCGGAGTATCTTCTGCCCAGCTGTAGCAGGTGTCGCCCACTGCAAAATGCGGTCCCATCTTTTCTGCAATCAGGATCGGAAGTTTGTCCGCGATGCCGTATTTCTCAGCAGCAACGTAGGCTGTCGTGTTGGTACCGATCGCAAATTCACCCATCGGGATCTTGGCGTGATGGAACAGGATATTGTCCTCGATATACGCGCGGTTCTCTTCTTCTGTCTCAAAGTTTGAGCAGGTATAATCGATGACCTGTCCGCAGTCAAATACCAGTTTGAGATCACGGAACTGCAGACCATTTAAATATACTTTCTTGACATGAAGGATTCCGCCTGTTCCTGCAAGTACCGGAGATGTAAATACTTCTCCTACCGGAATGTTCACATCCGCTACACAGTTTTCGAAATTCGTCTGCTTCTTCACATCTTCGAGATCATGCAGGTGGATGATAAGGTCCGTCTCATTGTCGCCGCGTCCCTTGACTTCTACCCACTGGCAGGTGTCCAGAGTCTCAATGATCGTCTGCTGGATCCGCTCATATAATTTGTAATCCAGAGTGTTGATCTTGACGATCTCTGCAAAGATCTCCGGGAACTTCTCTCCGATCTCAGGAATCGGATAAGCAATGATCGTGAAGCTTCTCTCATCTCCCTTGATATAGCGGTTGACGATCTGTCCGGATTCATTGTCAAGTTCCACCTGCTGCTTCTGCTGTGTCTCGGAAAGTGTCCACGCCTCAGCCTTGGTCTCCGGTGCAAACGGTTCCTCTCCAAAAGTCTCAATGCATGCCGGACCGCCGTGTACTGCTGCCAGTTCCTTATAATTCTCGTAAGCATTCTGCATGGAGCGCAGTTTCCGCTGTACAAAATCACTGTCGAGGAAAAGTGCCTGGTCCTGCCTGTGATCATACTCATACTGCGGGTTTGCAACGCCGCCGGTAAAGCCGATTCTTGCATTTCCCCGCTTGTTGACTACATGTGTCGCATGACGGTAGATGACAGGTTCCAGTCCCATTGCACGGAATTTCAGGATCGCAGATCTTACCATTCTCTCAAATCCGAGATTATAGCGGATGTTGACTGTTTTTTTCCTGGTAATGTCTTTTCTTCCGTTGATAAAGCCGATGCGATATCCTTCTGTATAGGTTTCTGCCATGCTGTCGATCTGTTCCTGGGAAAGGCTGTTCAGAAATTCTGCCACACCTCTCTCATTTGCAGAAACATATTCTCCATAAGCGTAGAGATATTTAAGATCTGAAAGATCAGAATCCATGATAATACGGACTGCAAAATCGAGTTGTGGGTCAACGGCCTCCGCGATTCTCTGTTCCATCAGATCCTGGCAGTAGTCATTCACATAGGAGCGTAGAATATCCTCCACGGTCTTCACTGCCGGAAGTTCGCTGTCCTCAAAGGCAGCATAGATTTCCAGAAAAAGCTCTGCAGCGATGGTATAATCCCACCATTTTTTCTCATATGCATATGCGATCGTACCGCGGAGTTCTGCATACAGGAAACAAAACGCCTTGCCGTATTCGCCCAGTTTCACTGCTGCGTAGGAAGGATTTCCATAGCAGGTCCCATAGTTTTCCGGAAAAAGTTCTTCGTAGAGTTCTCTGTTTTCCTGTGCGAGTTCTTCTTCTGTCAGTTCTTCCTTTTCTCTCTCGAGAATAGCCGCCGTCTTTGTCAAAAAAGCGGCTGTCTTTTTGAAAAAGTCCTCAAAATCTGGCTGTGCTGTCTTTTCTATACAGATCTCACTGATCCGGTCTTTTGCCAGATGATAACGTTCCATCAGTAATTCGTCCAAATTCGTCTTCCTTTCTGTTTCTTATTTATCGATCACATGTCCGAGTTCGACATGTTTGTCTATTAATTTCTGCATATACTTCCAGATTTCCCTGGAACCTTCTGAAGTATGCTCATTTCGTTTGTAGATCTGGCTTTTGCGGACACCGTGTTCTGCCCAGCTTCTGCCATTGGAAGCATCGTTCAGAAGAAGCGGCTGGCAGTTATCAAGCACGTGTGCAAATTTGGCGTCTGCACTCTCATATGTCTCAAATTCGTCCCAGAGGTCCCGGAACCATCTGCCCTGATCTTCCGGAAGCATTCCAAAAATGCGGTCTGCCGCCTTTGTTTCCCGTTCCACTTTAGTCTGCGCGCCTGCTTCATCATATGCGTAGGTGTCGCCCGCATCGATCTCAACCAGATCGTGGATCAGCACCATCGGTACAACTTTCTTAAGGTCTACTTCCTCGTTGGAATATTCGCTGAGAAGAACTGCCATCAGTGCCAGATGCCAGGAATGTTCTGCATCGTCTTCCTTACGACTTGCATCTGACAGATAGGTCTGCCGGATGATCTGCTTTACTTTGTCCACCTCAACGATAAAATCCATCTGTTTCTGTAAACGTTCCATATCCATCTCTTATACTCCCATCAAAAAAAAGACCAGCCATCCTACTGTGATCACTCCGTTCAGGATCGATCCCACAACGCTGGTCCGATGCATGCACTCTTCATCAGAAAAGCTCATAAGTCCCATCACAAAGCCGTAAGCAGAAAGCAGCACTGCAAACAGACAGAGCCCGCCTACGATAAAACCAAATTTCCCCTGTGCTATATAAGCCACGGCCACTGCCGCTACAAACAGAAGGAGGGAAGCAATCGCCAGCCCCACTGACAGCTTCCCCTTACCTGGTTCCTTTTTCTTTATGATCGCATATCTATATCTTCTTGCCATAACGTTTTCTCCTCAGGTAATTACAAACGGCAAAAGCCAGATACCCCAGTGCCGCTCCCAGTGTGTTCAGGATCAGATCATCCACATCGAAACATCCGACCTTCGTAATAAGCTGGATCGTCTCCACGACGAGGCTGAGTCCGAATCCTGACAAAATGATAAAAAATCCGCTGCGGCACTTCCTTGCTATGACCGGAAGAATAAATCCGTAGGGAACAAATCCAATCACATTCCCGAACAGATTTGTAACAACCGCAAACACCCCGAGCTGCTCTCTGTAGGTCCAGAACCGCCTGATCTCCACGAACGGGATCAGGTTGTACCGGTATACTCTTTCTTCTGCTGCGACCCTTCCATATTCCTCTGAAAAGAAAAGGAAATAGATCAGCAGCAGAATGTATAAGACAAACAGCATAGTCCCCAGATGTTTAATCCTGCGCTTTGCACTGTTTTTTGACATATTATATTATCCTAACCTTATACCGCCTCCGGTTCTTAGATCAAAATGTCGCCTTTTCTTTTGAGAAGGCGTGCGCCGCTGACGATCATGAGGATTCCTGCGGCAACTCCGGTAACAAGAGTGACGATCCCGACTGCAACGCTGCAGCCTCCTGTTCTCGCCATTGTTTTGTAGATTTTTTCGTTCAACTTCATTCCTCCTGAATATCCTTCTGACAGCAGACTCTTTTATTTTGCGCCGTACTGTGCGTAATATGCATCGATTGCTTTCTTGAGGTCGTCGTTGATGATGATCTCTCCTTTGTATTCTTTATTATAGAGATGTTCGATGACTTCTTCCATTGTTACGATGGCATTTGTCTCAAATCCGTACAGATCATGAACTTCTTCGAGTGCACACTTCACGCCGCCCTTGCCGACTTCCATACGGTCAAGAGATACCATGAGTCCGATGATCTCTACGTTTGCTGCTCCTCTTACCTTCGGAACAGTTTCTTCCATGGATTTACCGGAAGTTGTTACGTCCTCGATCATTACAACACGGTCGCCGTCCTGAAGTTTGCTTCCAAGGAAGCTTCCCTTATCTGCGCCGTGATCCTTCTCTTCCTTACGGTCAGAGCAGTAGCGGATCTCTTTACCGTATAATTCGCTGAAAGCGATCGCTGTTACTACGCTGAGCGGAATTCCCTTGTAAGCCGGTCCGAACAGCACATCAAAGTCATCACCGTATTTGTCATGGATCGCTTTTGCATAGTATTCTCCGAGTTTCTTAAGCTGAGAACCTGTCACATATGCACCTGCGTTCATAAAAAACGGAGACTTTCTTCCGCTCTTGAGTGTGAATTCTCCAAATTTCAGTACATGGCTGTCTACCATAAATTCAATAAATTCCTGCTTGTATGCTTCCATGATTCATTCCTCCATATTAACTGTTCATACTTATCAATTGTTGAATGTCATTTTATTTTATCATACTTTTGTTCAAATAACAAACTGTTTACTCCATTCACTGCCGCCTGATCAGATACGTTTCACATATACTCTGTTTGGTTTGTAATTCGGGCGACCACCTCTGCCGCTGAGATTGTAGTCCATTCCACAATACCAGTCGATCCTGCCGGTTGCTTTTGCCCAGTTTGCATCATAAACTCTCCCGTTTACTTCTGCCCATCCATGTCCACCAGATGAAACTGCATATGATGTATACCCTACTGCATCAGCCAGGTATGCAAATGCACATCCAAATCCGAAGCAGTCACCTCTTCTTCTGCTAAGCACCCTGCTGCCATAGTAAATATCCCAGTTTGAACCTCCGGCAAAATCTCCACCGTCTCCATAATTATAATTTACAATATAGCGGAAACATGCTCTTAATTTCTGTGGTTTTGTCATTCTGTTATTGGTAATTCCATCTACGATCTGGTTTGCCCTGACCATAAGATTCAATTTCTGAAGCTGTGTCCTGTTATAAGATGCGCTGCCATCCTTTCTTATCTGAATCCCGTTAATTCTGGCAGAAGTTCTCATGTAACCAGCCCCGCCATTTATCTGTCCGAAGAAATAATATTTCTGTCCGACCTTACGCCATCCAGTACGCAGGATTCCTCTTGAATCCATATAATATTTCCTGCCCTTTACAGTTATTATTCCTTTCGCTTTTACACCTTTGGAATTAAAATAACTGATATTTCCATTCTGTGCCTTTACAAATTGATTTCTGTAACTCACTGCCGCTTCCGTATTTCTCGCCGGCAGAAAACAGATGCACAGTGCCAGAAGCACAAATACAAATATTCTTTTCCCTTTCATAAAACCCTCCTTATCTTCAAAATAATCTGATAAGTTTATTGTCACATAAAACCTGGTATTTGTCTATAAATAAATCTGCCTGATTTTTGATTTTACGCTGCCTACTCTGCCTTTGTGCTGTATTTTTTCATAGTATAAAAATAATACGGAATCAGCGGGATCAGTGCTGCGATCCATGCTGCCGGGTCTGCGAGGCAGACTCCGGCAAAAGTTGTATGGCCTGCGACTAATACAACGATCAGGGTTCTTGCGACCAGTTCAAAAACACCTCCGAGCATCGGAACAAGTCCGTATCCCATTCCCTGCAGGGCATTTCGGAATACGAAGATCATGTCCAGGAATGGATACGCCCAGAATACCGTGTGGAAATAAGTCACAGACACCTGGATCACCTCTGTCTCGGACGGATTGATAAACAGGTAGGTGAAATATTTTCCTCCGAAATACACAAGAATCATCTGGATCACGCTCCAGACAAGAAGCATGATGCAGGAATATCTCACACCCTGTTTTACGCGGTCCATACGGTCTGCTCCACGATTCTGTCCGACATAAGTCGCGATCGTCGCACCCATGGAAACAGCCACCATGCCGATGACATTCTGGATCTTTCCTGCCGCAGAAAATCCTGCCATGTGGGTAGCCCCGTAAACATTTACCGCACTCTGTACGATAATGGTTCCGATCGCTGTGATAGAAAACTGAAGTCCCATCGGGATTCCAAGGATCAGAAGCTTACTCATGCTGCCTTTGCGCAATTCAAAGTTTTTCTTCTCCAGATGAAGGATCGGATATTTTTTCTTGATATAAACCAGACAGCAGACTGCCGAGACTCCCTGCGCGATCACAGTTGCATACGCGCAGCCTTCTACGCCCATTCCCACAAAACGGATCAGGACAACATCAAGGATCACATTGATTCCTGCGGAAATGATCAGGAAATACAACGGGGATTTGGAATCACCCAGCGCACGCAGGAACGCCGCAAGTGTATTATATGCCGCTGTCACAAGAAGTCCTGCGTAGATGATCCCCATATATCCTGCGACATCCCCCATCAGATCTGCCGGTGAATTCATCAGTTTCAGGATCGGTACATTGAATACCAGGAATCCAACCGTCATCGCTGCCGCAAATCCAAACATCAGATAGATGGACATCGCTACGAAATGTCTCATATCATCATATTTCTTAGCTCCAAACATCTGTGCCACAATGATTCCGAATCCACTGCTGAGGCCATTCAGCCATCCGGTCACAAAGAACATCAGCGAACCGGTACTTCCGATCGCTGCAAGTGCATCTACACCGATAAACTGTCCGGCAACGATCGAATCCACAATGTTATAAAACTGCTGAAAAATATTTCCCAGGAACATCGGGATCATAAACATAATGATCAGTTTGATCGGATTCCCTGTTGTCATGTCATTTGTTCGATTTTTTTCCACTTTTACTCCTCTCCCACAAAAAGCAAGAAAAAGCACTGTGCTCTTTCCTGCCATTTTGTGATCTTACATTTACTTATTACTATGCTTTGATACTTTTTATTTTACTGCTCCGATGAGCTCGTGGATATCCTCCACATGCTGTGCTTCCATAAATTTCTCAATCCCCTCTGCAATCTCAACAGTCGCATACGGATTGAAGAAGTTTGCAGTTCCCACAGATACTGCTGTCGCACCTGCCATGATAAATTCCAGTGCATCCTCTGCTGTTGCGATTCCGCCCATTCCGATGATCGG
>NZ_FR886740.1:32624-48795 GCF_000436615.1 Blautia sp. CAG:237 | reverse complement strand
AAACAGCCTGCGCCACCTGATAAACCATGCGGACTGCGATCGGCTTCACTGCCGGACCTGACATTCCACCGGTCTTGTTTGCCAGTGCGAAGGTCCTTCTGTTAATATCGATCTTCATTCCTGTCAGAGTATTGATGAGGGAAAGAATATCTGCGCCGCCTGCTTCTGCTGCCTTCGCCATCTCTGTAATGTCAGTCACATTCGGGCTGAGTTTCATGATGATCGGCTGTTTTGCATACTTCTTAACTTCCTTAGTGATCGCTTCCAGAGCTTTCGGATCCTGTCCAAAAGCAATTCCACCTTCTTTGACATTCGGGCAGGAAACATTGATCTCAAGGAGGTCAACCGGTTCATTTCCCAGACGCTCTACAACTTCACAGTAATCCTCGGTGCTTTTTCCACATACATTCACAACGATCTTTGTGTCATACTGCTTCAGAAACGGAATGTCTCTCTTACAGAAAAGGTCGATTCCTGGATTCTGAAGTCCGATTGCATTCAGCATACCGCTTGCTGTCTCTGTTACTCGCGGTGTCGGGTTTCCCGGCCACGGCACATTGGCAACACCCTTGGTCACAACTGCACCAAGACGGTTCAGATCTACAAACTCACTGTATTCGGCTCCGGATCCAAAGGTTCCGGAAGCTGTCATTACAGGATTTTTTAATTCTACTCCCGCAAGAGTCACGCCTGTTTTTATCATAACTCTACCTCCGTGCTTAAGAATACCGGGCCATCCTTGCAGACACGTTTGTTGTGCACCTGAGAATGTGCGTCGATTTCTTTTGATCTGCAGACACATGCAAGACAGGCTCCAACGCCGCATGCCATACGCTCCTCCATGGAGATCCAGCATGTGATATTTTTTTCTGCTGCATATTCCTTGAGGGCACGAAGCATAGGTGTCGGTCCGCAGGCAAAGATCACCTCTGCTTCCAGGGCTTTCTCCTTGATTGCGTTGAGGACATTACCTTTGGTTCCTGCACTTCCATCCTCTGTCGCCACATAGACATCTGCATATTTCTCAAACTCATCATTCAGAAAAAGCTCATCTCTGTAGCCGAGAATGGCTGTCTTCTCTGCCTTAAGTTCTTTGGCAGTCTGAAGCATCGGCGGAATTCCGATGCCTCCTCCGATCAGGAACACTTTCTTTCCTTCAGCTTCTTCAAGCGGAAATCCGTTACCGAGAGGTCCCATTGCCTCCACCTGGATTCCAGGGTGAAGTCTGGAAAATTCCTCTGTTCCTGTATTTTTGCCTGTCACACGATATACAAGACGGATCCTGCCATTCTCTCTGTCAATCTCGCAGATACTGATCGGACGCGGAAGGAGCTTGCTTCCATTTCTTGTGTATAAGGATAAAAACTGTCCCGGTCTGGCAGCTTCTGCCATACGGTCAGCCTGAAGCCACATACTGAAGATCCCTGTGCCGATCTCCTCCTGACTTACGATCTTAAGACTTTCTTTTGTCTTTGTGCTCATTTGTCTTCCTCCAAAAATCATCTTAGCGGTTGTTAAGTGCTCCGCTGATATCCTCGATCATCACCTCTACTGCCTTACGGGATGCATCTGCATAGTTCAGTTCTCCGAAAGATGCGTATGCTTCCTGCTTGTATGCAGCAATGATTCCTCTGGAAGAGTTTACGATCGCGCCGAGTCCGTCTTCATTAAAGAAGTGAACAAGATCTGCGCCCTTGCCGCCCTGTGCACCGTATCCAGGTACAAGAATAAATGTCTTCGGCATCAGTTTACGGAGGATTTTGCCCATTTCCGGATAAGTTGCTCCGACAACAGCTCCGATGTAGCTGTATTCTTTGCCCATGTGGTCTTCACCCCACTGTGCAACCTTCTCTCCTACCCATTCATAAAGCGGTCTGCCATCGATCACTCGATCCTGAAATTCACCGCTTGATGGATTAGATGTTTTGACAAGGATAAAAAGTCCCTTGTTTTCTTCTTTGCAGACATCGATGAATGGTTTCACACCATCAGATCCGAGATATGGATTGACTGTTGCAAAGTCCTCATCAAATCCGGCATATTTCTTACTTCCTACCTGCACATGTCCGAGATGTCCGACTGCATATGCTGCGGATGTAGATCCGATGTCACCTCTCTTGATATCGCCGATCACTACAAGATCTTTGGATTTGCAGTAATCTACGGTCTTTTTATATGCCTGAAGCCCTGGAATCCCAAACTGTTCGTACATTGCGATCTGCGGTTTCACTGCCGGGATCAGATCATAAGTTGCATCAACGATGCCTTTGTTAAACTGCCAGATTGCCTCTGCAGCACCTTCCAGTGTCTCCCCGAATTCCGCAAACGCATTCTCCTGGATATGCTTCGGAATATAGTTCAGCATCGGATCCAGTCCTACTACGATCGGTGCATTTGTTTTACGGATTTTTTCAATAAGTTTGTTAATCATAACGGCTCCTCCTGGAATTTATCTTTGTAATTATTTATGTACAATACGTTATCACCAACATCATACACGAAATATTTGATTTAATAAAGTCTTTTTTAAATAACCTTGACAATTTTATCCACCGGATATATAATTCAGACATAGACCAATAGATTCTTAATGTAAAATCACTAGTTTTTAGAGATTATATATTATTAATATAGTCTGTAAAATCTGGTGATTTTTGTCGTCAGATGGTCTTTTAACTTTTTATTTTTTATGGAGGTAACATCATGAACAAGGGAACTGTAAAATGGTTCAACGCAGAAAAAGGCTATGGTTTCATCACAGGAGAGGATGGAGCTGACGTATTCGTACACTTCTCTGCAATCAATGGCGAAGGATTCAAATCCTTAGACGAAGGACAGGCAGTAACTTATGATTTAACAGAAGGCGCTCGCGGAATGCAGGCTGCTAACGTTACAAAATTATAATTAACATCCGATACTTCAGGTTTTATAACCATTCAACAAAAAACCCCAGCTGGATCAGCCGGGGTTTTTTATTGTTCATTTTCATTTGGCTTATTGTGTATCGGAAGAAAGTCCTGATACATAATTATCGATCGCTGAAGTATCTACAACCGTTTCCTTCACTACGGAAGCTTCCTTGGCAGTTATCTTTGCATATGCGGAAAATCCGATCCATGCAACCATACACACACAGATTGCTACCCATGCAAGGATCTCTAATCTGTCGATCAGTTTCTCTTTTCTGGCTGCTCTGCTGCGGTTGTTCTTACCAGCTTTGTAGCTGTCTACTTTTTTCTGACTCATTTGCGAATCTCCTTTGCTGCATATAAGTACTCATTGCATTATAGCACAGGAAAGTCCAAAAGTGAAGTACCTTTCCGGGATATTCCAGGCTTATACGGCAACGATCACGCCTCCGTCATTTGCATACATGCTGCTTACACCTGCAGTATCCAGGATTACAATATCCTTCACGTTCATGCGCTCCTGAAGTGCATTTCGAAGAAGGACTGCTCTCTCATGGCAGTTGCAGTGTGAGATCGCGAGTGTCTTGGTTTCACTATTCTGTGTCTTGGCTACGATCTGTTCTGCCATTTTGACCAGTGCTTTATTCATTCCGCGCGCCTGATCAAGCTGACAGATACTTCCTTCATCTGTAGATCCCATGACCGGTTTGATCTTCAGTGCGCTGGCAACAAGTGCCTTTGCTTTGCTGAGTCTTCCATTCTTGCGAAGTGTTTCCAGATTATCCAGTACAAAGAAGGTGTGCTGTCCTGCAATATATGCATCCACAGTCTCAATTACTTTCTCAAAGGAATACCCGGCTTCTTCACACTCCTGGATCTTCATCGCGATCAGGGTCTGACCGACAGAAGCCGATCTGGAATTAAAAACATGGATCTGTCTGCCCGGTTTCTCCTCATTCAAAAGATTACTTCCCAGAACTGCACTGTTATAAGAACCGCTGAGTTCTGCTGAGAGTGTCACTGCATAGATATGATCTGCTTCACAGTCAAAAGCCCTCATATAACGTTCCGGAGAAGGACACGCTGATTTCGGGCACTCCGGGCATGCAGCTACTTTCTTAAGGAAATCTGCCTGATCAAAAGTCTCATCATCTATAATATTCTCGCCGCCTACATTCAAAGTAAGCGCTACCGATTCAAAATGTTCATTATTCTTCCATTCTTCTAACAATTCACCGCAACTATCTATAATAATCTTATAACTCAATTATATCGTCCTCTTTCCCGTAATATGTAGTTTCGAATACCACATCTATATTAACATATAGCCCATTGTTTGAAAAGAGTTTTTGTAAAAACTATATTCTTTTTTTCAGTTCTGCTTTATAATAGAAGCAACAGTAAACAGAAAGGAGTTCTTTAATGCTTGCACTCAAGATCAATACTACCAAAGCTTTTATGCACAAATTACTGATCGGAGATACCTTCCATATATTTTCTCTGGCCGAAGCATCCATTACAACCTTTAACCAGTTCCATATAGACGGAAAACTACATATGGATTTTTTTGACACTGATACTGCACAGCAGTTATCTGAAAACGGTGACATTTACTCTTCCTGGAAAGATGTAAAATCCTATTGTTATTCCATCATACGGGGAAAGCTCCCGCCTCTCCAGTTTAAATTTGTAATGCGTCTTTCGCCCCAACAGATGATGCTTCTTCCTCTTTCAGAAGACCCGTCTGTTCCCGCCGATGAAATTTCGGATCTGTTCCTGAATATTCAATACAAAAACCATGAATTATTCTGTACAACGGGTACCTTTTCCAGACTTTTTACACTGGACAAAACTTTCGAAACTACATGGGATAATGCTGTGATGAATTTTTTCAGAGGACATCAGATTGATTTCACCATATTATAATCTGGATATAATTTTCTGTCAGAATGCGTCGTCTCAATTTCCATCTGCATCAGATAATATGCCATCATATCTATAAATTCGCTGTTTGTCGGCTTATAACGCAATGGATAACCGGCAATTTCATTCATGGCTTCTTTATTTGATTCCCAACAGACATTGATCACCGTTCGGATATCATGTTCCACATTTACCGGTGTGGACTTAAACTGTTTTGCCAGAGATGGATATATATCTTTTGTGATTTTTATAGGATGATCCTGAATTTCCATGAACATTCTTACCGCTTCTGCCACATAGTAATAACCTTTATATTTGGAAGTTACTCCTAATTGCCGTATCAACCGATATACTTTTCTCATACCTTTTTCCCTCCGGTTTTTTCTTTCTCAATATTATACGACATATTTTGCTTCATTTCTCATATCCTAGCAAAATAGTCTTTCCTCGATAAAAGATTACATTTCCGGAAAAATATCTCGATTTTTCGACAAAAACAACATCTACATACAAAAATAGCATAAAAATTTTTGTACCATTTGTCAATCATGCAAAAGAAATTCCCGGATGTGGTTTTTGACTGTTGTCCACATCCGGGAATTTGGAAATTAATCTTACATTTTCTAATAAAATTTTATTTAGCAATCATCATCAGGATGTCATTGCTTCTCTGAACAAACTTGGTCATCTCATCTGGCGAAAGCTGTTTATGGCTGATCATAGCCAGATCATACAGTTGCTCGCAGATCACTGCTGCATGTTCAGACTCCTGATTCTTGCCGAGGAACTGTACCAGCGGATGGTTTGCATTGAGTACCAGTGTCTCCTGTCCACCAAACATGGACGGATCCATTCCATACATGTTGTACATCTTCATCATATCCTGCATACGGCGGCTCTCCTCAGAAAGCATCATCATTGCAGCTACGGAGTCATTCTTGAGGTTCTCTACTTTGACTTCGAGTTTCTCTTTGCCAAGGCTCTTGCGGAACAGATCTGTCAGAGTCTTTGTTGTCTCTTCATCTGCAGCACCCTCTCCCTTGAGTTCTTCTGTAAGATCAGCATCAATTCTCTTGAACTGGATGGTCTGGTCCTTCTGCTCAAGATGAGAAATGAAGGCAGTGTCGATATTGTGTGACAGGATCACTGCATTCTTGCCTGCTTCCTTGAACATGTTGATGTACTGGCTCTGCTGTACCGGATCTGTTACATAGAAGATGGTTGTCTTCTCCGGCTCTTTGTTCTCATCATCATCTTTCTTTTCTTCTGACTCTGCTTCTTTTGTTTCGGAAGTCTCTTCTCTTTCTTCTTTCTTGTTCTGCTCGATGCAGTCCTTGAGAGTCATATATTTGTTATCCAGGTCTTTGAACAGAATGTAGTCATGCAGTTTCTCTGCAAACTTCGCATCCTTGATGCAGCCATATTTGATGAACGGGCTGATGTCATCCCAGTATTTCTCATAGGATTCACGGTCAGTCTTGCACATGCCTGTCAGCTTGTCTGCAACTTTCTTGGAAATGTATTCAGAAATCTTCTGAACAAATCCGTCATTCTGCAGGGCACTTCTGGATACGTTCAGCGGAAGATCCGGGCAGTCGATCACGCCTTTGAGAAGGAGCAGGAATTCCGGAATGACTTCCTTGATATTGTCTGCGATGAATACCTGGTTGTTGTACAGTTTGATGGTTCCTTCGATGGAATCATATTCTGTGTTGATCTTCGGGAAGTACAGGATACCTTTGAGGTTGAACGGATAATCCATGTTCAGATGGATCCAGAACAGAGGCTCCTTGTAATCCATAAATACTTTGCGGTAGAAATCCTTGTAATCCTCATCGCTGCATTCATTCGGATGTCTCATCCACAGCGGATTCGGATCACTTAAGGATACCGGGCGTTTGTTGATCTTTACTTTGTCCTTTGCAGGTGAAACTTCTACGACTTCTTTCTCGCCGTTTTCGTTTTCCTTTTCTTCTGTCTTGGCGTCTTCGTGGATGTGTTCTACAACTACATCGTCATCGCGAAGTTCAGATTCATCAATCGTCTCATATTCCTGCTCTGCGTTTGCTTTGGACAGGTAGATGTTCACCGGCATAAAGGAACAGTATTTCTCGATTACTTCACGCATGCGGTATTCATTACAGAACTCCAGGCTCTCTTCGTTCAGGAATAAGGTGATCTCTGTACCTGGTGTGGTTCTGTCGCCGTCCTGCATATCATATTCTGTACCGCCATCACAAGTCCAGTGTACTGCTGTTGCTCCATCCTTATAGGAAAGTGTATCAATGTGCACCTCATCAGCAACCATGAATGCAGAATAAAATCCCAGTCCGAAATGTCCGATCATCTGGTCATCTGTTGTTTTATCTTTGTATTTCTCAAGGAATTCTGTTGCACCGGAAAAAGCGATCTGTGTGATGTATTCTTCTACTTCATCACCAGTCATACCGATACCGTTATCAATGAATTTCAGGGTTTTGGCATCCGGATCCACTACTACCTGAACTGCTGCTTTATAGTCATCCGGGAAAGTGTACTCTCCCATTACTTCCAGTTTCTTAAGTTTGGTGATCGCATCACATCCGTTGGATACAAGCTCTCTTACAAAGATATCATGGTCTGAATACAGCCATTTCTTTATGATAGGAAAAATATTTTCACTGTTAATTGACAAATTTCCATGTTTTGCTGCCATTTAAAAACACGCTCCTTTGTTTCTTTAATTTCATTTTTTATATATACTAATACCATTTTTTGCAAAAGTCAAGGAAAAATTAGCACTCATTTAAAATGAGTGCTAACAAAATATATTTTATTATTTCTTTTTCTTCTTGTAATAGATCACGCCGTATACAGCTCCTGCTGCAATAATCAAGATGACCACAAATGGAATGATATCCGTTGGATCATTTGTCTTGACAGATTTTTTCTGATTTGCAGATGGAGTAAGATTTGTTCCCGGTGCTGTGACCTTCGCCTCTGAAATACTGAAAGCTACCTGTTTGGTATCCTGACTGTCAGTATTTTTCCAGTTTTTGCCATTGTACTGCTGCTGCTGGAAAACGACTTTCAATGTATAATCACCGCTCTTGGAAAGTCCGAAGCATGCTGTATAAGGAGCTTTATCCCATGCATTTGTATTGATGACAGTCCAGTTCAGCGGAACATAACGGATATCACCTTTCTTAGGAGAATTGTTGTCCATTCCTGCTCCTACTGCTGTGAAAGAGATTTTGGACTGAGTTGTATAAACGCCATTTACCTCAATTCCTGTTATCTTATTATCATCTGCGGAGACAGTCTTTGGTGTATAGGCTTCTACATTTACTTTAACATAGGCTAACAGATCTATATTATTGTTATTGTCCACGCCATCCGGAAGTGTTACTGCTCCTTTGACTGTAAAACTCTGTGCTGCTGTATCAGCGGCATTATAAGAACAGTTCTTGACATCCCAGGCTACTTTGGCTTTGGCCTTTCCTCCGGTAGTCTCGATCACTACTGTGGACGGCAGTTTCAGCTTCTGTGCATCTTTGGCTGTGCCATTTGCAATTCCGCTGATCTCTGATGGATTCTGGATCTTTGTAAGAGAAACAGTTCCTTTGAGTACCTGGAAGGATGCCTTGCACACAGTTTCTGTCGCCGCTGAAGCAATCGTGATATTTTCCTGATAACTATTTACGTCCAGGCCATCCTTCGGTGCTACTGTAAATACCGCTGATTCTCCTGGCTGGATTGTCAGTCCGGTGGCTGCTGTTATCGTGAAATATTTTGCAGAAGGCTGTACAAGTGTCTCTGCCACATTTCCATTGTTTGTAACAGTGATCTGCTGTGCACTGACTCCGCTGTATCCTTTCTTTGCACTTGCAAAATCAAGTGTATCTGTTGAGATTCCAAGACTGTGGCTCGCTGTATTTACAGTAACCGTTGCCGTGATCACGATCCCCTGTCCGGAAGTTGTATCATTGATCGTAAATGCCTCTGTATAGGTACCGGCACTCAGCCCATTCTTCGGGCGCACGGTAAATGTTGCTGTACCTCCATTTGCACTGATTTCCTGTGCAGATAATGCCGCATCAAAATATTTAATTTCTCCCTGATCACTGTATATATCTGACAGAACTGCATCTGCATTGCCTTCATTGGTCAGTGTGATCGTCTGTGCCTGCGGTGCCTCTGTATAGCCTTCTACGACACTGCCAAAATCTGCCGCGCCTGTATCGGCATTTACCTTACTCACTGCCGGTACCTGTGTCGGTTCCGATGTTGGTGTATCCTGTGGTGTCTCCGTCGGCTCCGGTGTCGGTGTATCTTGTGGTGTCTCTGTCGGTTCCGGTGTCGGTGTATCCTGCGGCACCTCCGTCGGTTCCGGTGTATCTTCACTTTCGACAGTCATTTGTGCTTTGAAAGAAGCTGTTGCTCCTTCTTCTGTCTTATATGTGATCGTATCCTCATAACTGCCAGGCTCTGTTCCAACCCGCGGTGCGATCCATACCTGTACGCTCTGACCGGCTTCCAGAGGCTCGGTGATATCCTGGACTGCAAAATGCTCCGGGCTTATATCTATGAAATTCAGAGTTTCTGTACCGGTATTTTTGATGGTCACATACTGTGCCTGTTCGTCTTCCTGTCCTGAAACAACCGTGCCAAATGCCAAAACATCACTGCTTCCGTCGCCGACTTCTGCTTCTGCCTGATAAGATGCCTCATCTGTATCTGACGGACTTTCTGTTTCTGTATTATCTTCTGTGTTATTGTATGTTCCATCTTCTTTTGCTTCCGGGATTCCTTCTACAGAAGTGCTTCCAGCCTCCTCTGAATCCTGTTCGTTCTTTTCTGTGCTGCCAGTTTCATCCGCAGGCTGTAATTCTTCCTGATATTCGTTCTGTTCCAGTTCTTCTTCAGAGTTTTCATTCTCCTGCTCTGATGATTCTGCATCATTTGTTGCTGCCGGAATGCCATCTACAGATTCTGATCCGGCCTCGTTATCATTCGCTGCCTCCGGAATTTCCTGTGTTTCCTCTGATGAAGCATCCTCTGCTGTGGAGGTATCCTGATTCTGTTCCTCTGTTGAAGCTTCTGTATTCTGTTCTGTTTCTGCTGCTTTAGGATCTGCTGTCTCTGTAACAGTCGCTGTCACAGCTGTCAGACTGCCGCTGAATCCCTTATCCTCCAAACCGGTAATCGTCAGAACGATCTTTGAATCTATATCATCTTTGGTGATCGTATAAGTTTTTTCTTTACTGAGGGATTTCAGTTCAGGTTTCTCTCCCTGCTGTTCTTTCTTTTCATCATCGGAAGTTTTGCGAAACCACTGATAACTGACACTGTCCTCTGTTATCCCTTCGTTCTTTATCCCCTGCATATCTGCTTTCAATGTCGTTCCTGCTACTGCCGTGCCCTGGATCTTGAGCTGTCCATCCAGCACAGCGGCGGTTGTCTCTGCAAATACTGTCACCGGCAGCAGCGACAATATCATAAACACAGACATAATGATCGCCAGAAATCTCCTTCTGTTCATAATTTTCCTCCTTTTTGGGTTTCTATCACAAATATTCACGGATATGACCCTTTTATTGATACTATATTCCCCACTTCCCGTATCGTCATTATAGCATGACAGGGAAAGGCTATGTAATTTCTATTTTACATAACCTTTCCCTGTCATAAAAAATTTCTACTTCAAATATCGGCTCACCCTTCTACCAGAAGATATCCGCCTGACGGAAGAACAAATACTTCACTTGCATCTTCCAGTTCCTCATCTGTCATTCCACTGATGTCTGCACCTGCTTCATCAAAGTATGCACGTACTTCTTTGAGCGTTTTCAGCTCTACCGCCATACAGTCTTCAAGGAATTCTTCTGCTTCCTCATAGGAAGATGCAACTGCTTCGTCAAAAAGCTGTCCCTGGTTTTTGAGAAATGTTTCTACGCTTTCTTCTGTATACATTATTTAATTACCTCCTCTATGTTTCCACCTGCGCGGATCAGTTTCTTAAGAATATATTCTACGCGCTCTGTCTGATAAGACGCTGCTTTTTTGACCCCCGGCTTCGCGTGAGCCATGGCAAAACTGTATGGTACGGATTCCAGCATCGCAATGTCATTATACTCATCACCAAACACAATACATTCTTCCGGTCTGATACCAAGCAGTTTCTGATATTCCCTGAGACCTTTTGCCTTATTGGTCTCAAACGGGATAAAATCAACCCAGGCAAAACCGGATGTCACTACCGTACATCTGTCTCCGAACCGTTCCTTCCAGTACCGGATAGAATCCTCCTGGATTCCTTCCCTTTCGTATACAGCTACTTTCATGCATGGCTCTGTTATCTCATCAAAGCTATCGATCTCTTTGCAGTTATTTTTGACCACATTCAGCATCAGGTCTCTGTAATGCTCTGTCTTTGGACGGATGTAATAAAAATCCTTAGTCGAACAGGTAAAGTCGGCATCCTTCTTATCATAGATCGCTTCTACGATTTCTCTGACAAGTTCCTTCGGAAAGCTGTCCTGATAGAGTACTTTCTCATTCTGGATCGCCAGACCGCCGTTTTCAGCAATAAACGCCATGTCATCCACCACCGGTGCAAACATGCGCTTCATATTTGCATACTGTCTGCCGCTTGCTGCCACAAACAAAATGCCAAGTTCTTTTAGTTCTTTTATTAATGGAAAAAGTTCTTCCGGCAGACTCTGCGCTCCGTTGAGCAGCAAAGTCCCATCCAGATCACTTGCAACCAGTTTGATCATGATTCAGTCCCTCATATATCTTAAGTAAATCTTCTGGTTTCTCCGCAACGATCTCTGCACCGCTGCTTTCAAGTTCTTCTCTGTCACGGAATCCCCATAAAGCACCGATCGTATGCATGCCTGCCGCTGTACCGGTTTCCATATCTGTCCTGGTGTCTCCGATATACATACACTCTTCTGAAGAAGCACCGAATTCTGCTGCTGCTTTAAGCGGACCGTCCGGTGCCGGTTTCCTGCGGATCGCATCGCTCTGTCCGATCACCAGGTCAAAATATCCCGGGAACATCTTGTCGATCACCTTGACTGCGGCTATATGCGGCTTGTTGGAGCAGACAGCAAGCTTCACTCCTGCATTCTTCAGTGTCTGAAGTGTGTCCCTGATTCCTTCATACGGAACTACCTTATATAAAGGATCCTCGTCAAATTTCTTTCTGTAAAGAGCCCTGCACTCCTCAAAATGGGTAAGTTCCGGGTCTCCGGCATCTTTGAGGCAGCGGCGTACCAGCATATCTGCTCCCTCACCGCTGTAATATTTAAAATTCTCTGTCGGCTGTTCCTTAAGTCCCATTCCCCTGAGGATCTCATTGGCAACGTATGCCATAGAATCCAGTGTATTTGCCAGGGTGCCGTCCAGATCAAAAATACATGCTTTTATCATGATCTTATCCTCGTAATTCTATTCCATGTTTCTTCGTTTCGTAAAACAGTCTGCCCACAGGAAGGCCTACTACATTTGTATAGTCCCCGCGGATTCCCTTTACATAAGCACCAAATCCGCCCTGGATACCGTAGCTTCCTGCCTTGTCCATCGGTTCGCCCGTTGCTACATATGCCCTGATTTCTTCCTCGGAAACCGGATAGAAAGAAACATCTGTACATTCTGCAAAAGTGATCGTTTCCCATTTGGAATCCTTACGTTCCATAACTGTCACTCCGGTATAGACCTGATGCGTATTCCCCTGGAGCATGGATAATGTATTTACCGCATCCTCTTCATTCTTTGGTTTGCCAAGGATCTTATTATCAAAAGATACGATCGTATCTGCTCCCAGAATGACCGTTCCTTCTTCCATGTCAAATTTCAACGCCGTCGCCATTGCTTTCTGCAGGGACAGTTCCTTTACGATGTCTTCCGGAATCTTCTTCGTGATCTTTTCCTCGCTGTTCCCAGGACATACCTGAAAGATCACTCCGGCATTCGCCAGAAGTTCTCTCCTTCTCGGAGATGCCGAAGCAAGTATGATTTTTCTCATAATTCAAGTCTTCCTTTACTTTTCTTCTGTTCCAGTATACCCTGTCCCTTTCAAACTGGCAACTATCAAAATAGCAAAAAGTATTCCTCAAAAAAGATCAAAAAAAGTTAAAATAAAGTGTTGACAACTTCTTGTACTTCTGTTAATATTATCAACTGTGAGCGGCAGATAAACGCTTCACAAAGTAATTGCTGATGTGGCTCAGTCGGTAGAGCGTCGCCTTGGTAAGGCGGAGGTCACGGGTTCGATTCCCGTCATCAGCTTTATTTTTTTGCCTATTTTACAGTGTTTTCGGTTACTTTTTCAGCACATCCCTCTTATCCCCTCACCATCTCACACTCATCTTGCATAGTGATACCTGCAAGCCAGCATATAGATATTTTCATCATCTATCTGATAAATAAGCCTGTCCTTATCATTAATGCGTCTTGACCAAAATCCTGCCAAATTACCTGTCAATGGTTCCGGCTTACCGATTCCCTGATTACCATTCCTGCATATATCCTCTATCAGAGCATTAATCTTCTTCAGTGTCTTTTTGTCTTCTGTTTCCCAGTAAACGTAGTCTTCCCATCCGTTCTGTGTGAACACTTTATTCATCATTCAACCTCTTTTAACTTATGAATACCTGCTTTTCCTGCCTGTAACTGTTTCTTTGATTCCATGATCCAGTCATAATTTGCCCGATCTTCCATAAGATAGAGATTTTCCATAAGATTATTGTAGGATTCTTCCGACATCATTACCACGTTTCTATTGTTTTTGCGAGTAACTATCATGGTTTCGTAATCATCTGTGACCTTATCCATATAATTTTTCATATTCTCTCGTAAATTTGTATAGTTCACCGCTAACATATGCAGTCCTCCTTTTCTGTACAGTATTCTGTACTTTTATTATACGTACAGTATATGCGGCTGTCAATGATCTATACGAAAGCTGACCAAAAAGAGAGGCAACTGAAAACTCAATTGCCTCTCTCTGATATGCTTCTCTCTAAAATATTGTCGGATTGTATAATACCGTTTCTTCGCCTGTTTCATTCTGTTATTTGTCATATGTGTGGGATTTCCTCCTTGTTTTATTTTGAATTATGTTATACAATATAAAAGTTATCTAACTTTCTATACACTTTGCATTTATACTGTGATATAATGCAAAGTAATCAAAACCAGATTTTCGATGAAAACCTTGTATTTTCTTGATTTTTTGACTGTTAGGATAATCAAAAGTAATCAAGCCGAAAGTCTGGAAACCATTGAATCACTCAGGAGGGACAGAGATGGAAAACGAAACTGTTTCCAAAAATTTTATTGAGAACATCATTGACGAGGATCTGGCCGAAGGTGTTTATGATACCGTACACACCCGTTTCCCACCGGAACCGAACGGGTACCTCCATATCGGACATGCCAAATCCATTCTTTTAAACTATGGACTTGCACAGAAATACAACGGCAAATTCAACATGCGTTTCGATGATACCAACCCGACCAAAGAAAAGAGCGAATTTGTAGAGTCCATCAAAGCGGACATCAAATGGCTCGGTGCTGACTGGGAAGACAGACTTTTCTTTGCGTCTGATTATTTCCCGCAGATGTATGAAGCTGCTGTCAAGCTCATCAAGAAGGGCAAAGCTTATGTCTGCGATCTGACTGCCGATCAGATCCGCGAATACCGTGGTACTCTTACAGAGCCAGGCAAAGAAAGCCCATACCGTAACCGCAGCGTCGAAGAAAACCTTCAGCTTTTTGAAGAAATGAAAGACGGCAAATACCAGGATGGAGAGAAAGTTCTCCGTGCCAAGATCGATATGGCATCCCCGAACATGAACATGCGTGACCCGGTCATCTACCGTGTTGCTCATATGACTCACCACAGAACCGGCGATACCTGGTGCATCTATCCAATGTACGACTTTGCTCATCCGATCGAGGATGCGATCGAGGGAATCACACATTCTATCTGTACACTGGAATTTGAGGATCACAGACCGCTTTATGACTGGGTAGTAAGAGAACTGGAATACCCGCAGCCACCGAAGCAGATCGAATTTGCAAAATTATACCTGACAAACGTTGTTACCGGCAAGCGTTACATCAAGAAACTTGTTGAGGACGGCATCGTAGACGGATGGGATGATCCGCGTCTCGTTTCCATCGCCGCTCTCCGCAGAAGAGGTTTCACTCCGGAATCCATCAAGATGTTCGTTGAACTCTGCGGTGTATCCAAGGCCAACAGTTCCGTTGACTACGCTATGCTTGAATACTGTATCCGTGAGGATCTCAAGCTCAAACGTCCGCGTATGATGGCAATCCTTGATCCGATCAAACTCGTGATTGACAACTATCCGGAAGGTCAGGTTGAATACCTGGAAGCTCCGAACAACATGGAAAACGAAGCTCTCGGAACACGTAAGCTTCCATTTGGCAAGGAGCTTTATATCGAGCGTGAGGACTTCATGATCGAGCCTCCACGTAAATACAAGAGACTTTTTGTAGGTGCTGAAGTTCGTCTTATGAACGCTTACTTCGTTACCTGTACAGGATATGAAGCAGATGATGACGGTACTGTACGTGTTGTACACTGTACTTACGATCCTGCTACCAAGGGCGGCAACGCTCCTGACGGACGTAAAGTCAAAGGAACGATCCACTGGGTAGAAGCTTCCAATGCAGGCAAAGCAACCGTTCGTCTCTACGAAAACATCGTAGATGAAGAAAAGGGTGTTTACAACAAAGAAGACGGTTCCCTCAATGTGAACCCGAATTCTCTGACCACCGTAACTGCTTATGTAGAGCCAGCTCTTATGGAAGCCAAAGGATACGACAGCTTCCAGTTCGTAAGAAACGGATTCTTCTGTGCAGATATCCACGACTCCAAAGAAGGCGAGCCGGTATTCAACCGCATCGTTTCTCTCAAGAGTTCCTTCAAGCTTCCCAAAGCCTGATCCAGATTCACGCAATTACGCAAAAGTGCCCCGCCGGTAGTTGATCCGGCGAGACACTTTTTATTTAATGAAATTATTCTTCTGTTTCAGGAGCTTTTTCTTCTGCTTCTTCTGTTTCCTGAACTTCTTCTTTTATTTCTTCTTCAAGAGCTTCTTCAGCCTCTGTTTCCTCTGCTTCTTCTTCCGCAGATTCCTCTACAGCTTCTTCGCTTTCTTCCCATGCTTCAAAGGATTCGTGAGCTTCTTTCTTTTCTTCTTTCTTCGGCTCTTCCTCTTCTTCAAAGTCATCATCGAAATCGTCGTCAAAATCGTCCTCGAAATCCTCGAGAGGTTTCTTCTTGAATGCCAGTGCTGCTACAGCTCCTGCCGCTGCGGCTG
>NZ_FR886740.1:32176-32597 GCF_000436615.1 Blautia sp. CAG:237 | reverse complement strand
CTCCTGCCGCTGCGGCTGCTACGGCTCCGACTGCAACAAATCCCCAATATTTGTTTAATTTTGCCATAATACTCTGCTCCTTTCATATAACAGTTTGTTCTTTGTCACAAAGATTAGAATAATTATACTATTTTTTGTCCCAAAAAGAAAGGGAAAAGTTTCGTATCTTGCCTCTTATCCTCTGAAGTGCATTATCGATCGACTTGGGTGTTTTTCCCATAATCTTTGCGATCTGGATGTAACCATAACCCTTAAGATAATACTCCAGCACCTTATTTTCCATTGGACTTAATGTCCGGTGGATCTCCTGTTCAAGGCTCCTCGTGCTTTCCTGGTCAATGATGATATTTTCAGGATTTTCCCACCAGGAACCTTCCAGCTCATCCGTTTCCTCCGGTTCTTCACTAAGTGAAATATAGGG